>DATLCH010000079.1:0-9141 GCA_035526465.1 Candidatus Limnocylindrales bacterium
CGACGCTCAAGGATCCATTAACGACGGAAGCGATTTTAAATGGTAGCACTGCTTCCGGCCGCAAATCGAAACGGAGACCATCCCCGCGGTCGCGCCGAAGATAATTCGTTCCATCCGCCGACCAACGCAGCTCCAACGGAATTCCCGAGAAAAACCGGCGTCCCCAAAACGCCACCTGCGGAGTCCGCAAAAACGTGCTTTTATCGGGCTGAATAAAGTCCTGGTAAAAATTAAACTCCCCCTTTAAAAAAGTATCGCTCCAGCTTTTGAACAAACCCATGCGCGATTCGCTATAGCGGCTGCGCCGAATAATTCCCTCGTCGCCGAACGGCAAGTCGAATCGCCGTATCAGTTCACGCGTAAACAAGTCATCGCTGTATACGGCGGTATCACTGTAGGTAAGCCAATCGGACGCTGTAGTATAACGATGCGAGCCGAAAACATTCCAACGGTCTAAGGGAATTTTCGGGTCAGCGATCGTTGAATCGGCCACCGATCGCGTGGTCCGCCAACCTTCATTGAAATAGGAAGATTCGAACTTGAGGTCGGAGTTGCGGTCGAAAACCGTGCGATATTCGCCGATGACGCCGTAGCGCGTCCGCGTCTCGAGGTCAAACGATAACGTCGCGTCCGAGCTTTTCGAAATTGCCCAAAAAAATGGTTGAAGAAATCGAAACCCATCTTTGCTCGAAGTACCGATGCTTGGGAATAGCAAACCGGTCTGACGCTCAGTGCGTAGCGGAAAATATCCGTATGGGATATAGAGCACCGGAACGTCCATGATATAGAAAACGCCGTTTTTGATCGTACCGGTTCCCTCGAGCGCTAAGTCCATCTGCTCGGCGAAAAACTTCCACGATGGCGCGCCGCTTTCGCACAAACAGGTGGTAAAGAATCCGTCGTCAATGTGGTAAGACTGGCCGCCGAACTTTTCAAAGCGGCGGCCCGAAACGCTGATATGCCCCTGCTCCAGGAAAAGGTCGGCGTTGTGCAACTCGCCGGTTTCGTTTTCCATGTTCATGCGCAGCGATTCGGCCGACTTGACCTTCCATTCGGGGTCGTCGAGCGTCACCCGGCCCTTGGCTTCGACTTCCTGAGTCGCGCGGTTCATTCGCAGTTCGTCCGCTTTAAGAGTTGTCCCTTCTCGTTTGACTTCGACATTGCCAGTCGCTTCGATCTGAGTTCCGCTGTCAGTCGACGACAACTTGTCGGCCTGCAGGTTGATCGGCGCCGCGGGATTGTTCGGCTGCGCTGCCCCGGAATAAGAAGTCCACGGCGCCACTACCAGCAGCGCGGTCATTATATAGAACAGTTGAAAAATCATCGTGCGTACAACTGCGCTTCAGCCGTTGGGTTAGGGCTTTGGCGCGGCTATTTCTTGCACCATCGGACGGATCTCGCCGAGAAGATAAAGTGAACCTGCTACGACGATAACATCGTCAGGGCCGGATTCATCAATCAATATTCGCAGCGCCGCCTTGGAGTCAGGGTTCCATCGCACAGCAATTCTGCCCGCGCAGTGCCTGGCCAACTCGGCCGGGTCCGTGCTCCGTTCCATGGCAACCTTGGTAAACATCGCTTCCGACACCACCCCGATAAGCCGCGTCAGCATTAGGCGCCAGTCTTTGTCCGACATCGCCGCGAACAGCAATTTAATTTTGCGCCCGCGATAACTCTCGAGAGCTTCAACCAGGGCCAGAATCCCTTCGCCATTGTGCGCCCCATCAATGACGACCGTCGGCCTCTCCAACATCACTTCCAACCTTCCGGGCCATTGCACAGTCGCCAAGCCGGCGCGGATCGCGTTCTCGGCTACGGGGAAGTAACTGTCAACGGCTTCCAAGCCGGCCAGCGCAACGCAAGCATTGTAACGTTGATGCAACCCTCGCAGGCGCAGGGAAAGCCCGGAATAATGTTGTTTTACTCCTGTATAGTCGAAAAGCGCTTCGGGTTTCAAGGAGAAATTAAAATCTGCACCAAAGAAATAGACTTTCGACTCCTGCTCCTTGGCGCGGCGGCGAAACACCTCTTTTACTTCGGCGGTGAGCGCGCCACAGACGACCGGTATGCCGGGCTTGATAATTCCGGCTTTCTCGCCGGCGATCGACAGGAGATCGGCGCCAAGAAAAGCTTCGTGATCTTTGGAAATCGTCGTTATCAGTGAAACCAGCGGAGTGATAACATTCGTGGCGTCATAACGGCCACCGAGACCGACCTCGACGACCGCAATATCGATCGAGCGCCGGGCAAAATAAACAAATCCCATTACCGTCACCACTTCAAAATAGGTCAAGGCGATCGCTGCACTCGCGGTGCGCTGCCAGATCTCATCCGCGATCGCAACAACTTCGTCTTGGGTGATCTCCTCATCACCTATCTTGATGCGCTCGGTAAACGACACCAAATGAGGCGACGTATACAAACCCGTGCGGTATCCCGCGACACAAAGAATTCGTTGAAGCATCGCCGAGGTCGAGCCTTTGCCGTTGGTGCCGGCGACGTGAATGGAAGGGAAGTTTCTTTCCGGATGGCCGAAAGTTTTTAACGCTGCGGCGACTCTGTCGAGGCGCAGGTCGATGATGCCACCGCGAAGGTTGTAGATCCGATCAAGAGTTTCAGAATAGCTGGCCATGCGGTGGTCAGTTCCGAGCCTACAGGCGCATCATAGGCATCTTGGCAATTAGGTTTTTTTGCGGGCGCGCTTCATCGCCCGTCTTAGTTGGGCTACGAATTCCCCGGCTTGCCTCACCTTGGCAGATTTGCTTTTTCCCTGCTCGATGCGTTGCACCAAAGCACTGCCGACCACAGCAGCGTCGGCGAACTCCGCGATCCACGCCGCTTGCTTCGGCGTCGAAATGCCGAAGCCCACACCTACCGGCAGCGACGTCGTTTTGCTGACCTGAGCAACCTGGCGGCGCAAATCACCATCGAAGGACTGCCGTGCGCCAGTGACACCCGTTACTGAGACGTAATAGACAAAGCCGCGCCCTTGGCGGGCGACCAAGCGGCGCCGATCCGCGCCGCTGGTAGGAGATAAGAGAAAAATGACGTCTAAATCGCAGCGATCCGTGCAAGTCTTGAGCTCACCGCTCTCTTCCGGTGGCAGATCCACGCAGAGCACGCCGTCGGCCCCCGCCAGCGCCGCTTGAGTGGCAAAGTTATCGAGACCGAAGCGAAAGAATGGATTGTAATAACCAAACAAAATGACCGGCAATTCGGAACTGCGTCGAAACTCGCGCACCAGCCGGAAAATTGCCCGCAAGGAAATGGTATTTTTCAGCGCCCGCTCCGACGAACGCTGAATCGTTGGTCCATCGGCCGAGGGATCGGAAAACGGAATACCTAATTCGATGGCATCCGCCCCGCCTTCTTCTAAGGCCCGCATAATCTTAAGTGTGGTGGCCAAGTCAGGGTCACCCGCGGTGATAAAAGGAATCAACGCGGCCTCGCCGCGCTGTTTCAAAGCAGCAAATGTTTTCTGAATACGGCCCATAAAAAATAACTAACCGTTCAGGCTCAATGCCGACTCAAATCTCTGCCCGATTGAACAACTGAACTGAACAATCGCTAATTACAACTGAGCTCCGAGATGGTCGCCGACGGTGATCATATCTTTGTCACCGCGCCCGGACAGGTTGACAATAATGATCTGCCGTTTTTTTAGTTTGGGTGCCAAACGTCGCACGACAGCGATGGCATGAGCGCTTTCCAGGGCCGGAATGATCCCTTCGACCTGTGCAAGAAAGCGGATCGACGCAATTGCCTCATCGTCGGTTGCTGAATCGAACTGTACCCGGCCATGATCGCGCAAGTAACTCAGTTCAGGGCCGACTCCCGGATAATCCAAGCCCGCCGCGACCGAGTGGGTTTCCTTAACTTGGCCCTTGCCATCTTGCAGCAGGTAGCTCTTGCTGCCATGTAGTACCCCCACGGCGCCGCGCTGTATCGTCGCCGAGTGTTTGCCGGATCCAAGTCCGTGGCCGGCAGCCTCGATCCCGAGCATTTTGACCAGCCTGTCTTTAACGAACGGATAAAACAGCCCCATTGCATTGCTGCCGCCGCCGACGCAAGCAAGCAGATGATCGGGCAGCCGTCCTTCTTTTTGCAGAATCTGCCGGCGCGCCTCGCGGCCGATGACCGATTGAAAATCTCGCACCATCATAGGATAGGGATGCGGTCCGGCCACCGAACCGATCAGGTAGTAGGTGGTCCGTACGTTGGTCACCCAGTCGCGCAACGCTTCATTCATGGCGTCCTTGAGCGTTCGGCTGCCCGATTTCACCACACGCACTTTGGCCCCCAGCAGTTTCATGCGAAAGACGTTAAGCGACTGGCGCTGAACGTCTTCTTCACCCATAAAAACCTCACACTCCATGCCGAAACGTGCTGCTACCGTGGCGGTGGCCACACCATGTTGTCCGGCGCCGGTCTCGGCGATGATACGGCGCTTGCCCATGTGTCGCGCCAGGAGAATTTGCCCCATGGTGTTGTTGATCTTATGCGCACCGGTATGACATAAGTCTTCGCGCTTTAGATACACCGTTGCGCCGCCCAGGCTGCGCGTCAGCCGTTCGGCGAAATAGAGCGGTGTCTCCCGGCCGACATACTCTTTTAGGTAATATGCCAATTCGCGTTTGAATCCGCCGTCCCGCCGCACTTTTGCATAGCTGCGCTCCAATTCGGTAAGCGCGGGCATGAGGGTTTCCGCGACGTAACGACCACCGTACTGACCGAAATGACCGCGCCGGTCAGGCACCTTTGGCAGCATCGATGAATTCCTTAAGTTTCCCATGATCTTTTACACCAGGGCGAGATTCCACTCCGCTGCACACGTCGACACCGAACGGTTGAACAGTGCGGATCGCCTTGGCGACGTTGTCGACTCGCAGCCCTCCAGATAGCAGAATCTTCCTCGCATCGATCCCTTCGAGCCATTCCCAAGGGAACATCTGGCCCGAGCCGCCGTATCCGGAGGAAAAAGAATCGACCAGATAGTAGTCAGCCGGGAAGCCTTTCAAGGCGTCGAGCGCAGCTTGCTCCTTGATGCGAAACGCCTTGATCACTTTTACATCCCAGCCTTGACAGTACGCGCCATTTTCTTCGCCGTGAAACTGCAAAGCGCGATAGCCATCGTGGCCATTCCGTGATCGAGCCGCCGCCAAGACCTCGCTCACCCGGGCTTTTGTCTCATTGACTAGGAGTGCCACATTGAACGCATCGCGCGGCAAGCGGGCGATTATTTCTCCAGCCAAGTCCGGGGTAATGCAGCGCGGGCTCGGTGGATAGAAATTAAATCCCAAAAGATCCGCGCCAAACTCGAGCGACTTCTCGGCGTCATCTAGGTTGGTAATTCCACAGACTTTGATCTTGACCGGCATCGACACGCAACTTTCAGCCGTTTAATAGGTTGGCGAGCTTGAGGCCCGGCTCGGGCGCGCGCATGAGCGACTCACCGATCAGAAACACATGAACACCCAACGATTCAACTCGACGGATCTGTTCGATACTGTCGATGCCACTTTCACAAACCGCCGGGATACCTGCCGGCACCAGTGGCGCCAATCGTTCGGTGGTCGCCAAGCTGACGGCAAACGTCTTCAGGTCGCGGTTGTTGATACCAATCAATTGTGCGCCGACGTTTAGGGCCACTTCCAGCTCGGCTTCGGAATGCACTTCAACCAGCGAGTCCATTTGCAATTCACTGGCCTGCTGGCGCAGCTCGCTCATGAGTTGGTTATCGAGCATCGCCGCGATAAATAGCACCGCATCGGCGCCAAAACTCTTGGACTCGACGATCTGATACGAATCGAGCATAAAATCCTTGCGCAACAACGGCAGCGCCACATTCGCATGAATCTGTTCGAGATCATGCAAATCCCCTAAAAAAAACCGCTCCTCGGTCAGTACCGATATCGCACTCGCCCCATGGACTGCATAGTCTTTGGCGATGGCGACCGGATCGAAATCGGCGCGAATCAACCCTTTCGAGGGCGAACCTTTTTTGACTTCAGCGACAATCCGGCGCTGCGTTCCGGCTACAGCCCTAGCGAATCCGCGCGTCGGCGCGCCAAAGATCGAACGGTCGCGTAACGCTTGGAGCGGCCGGTCGCGCCGGCGCATTGCAACGACCTCGCGCACATGCGCCGCGATGGTGGCGAGGATTTCAGCCATGGAACTATTATACAGCTATACAGCGTTGGTTAGTTCAACCAGCTGTCGGAGTTTTTGGCGTGCCTTGCCGCTGTCGATGGATTCTGCGGCGAGTTTGATCCCGTCCTGTAGACTCGCGGCGCTGCCGCTAATGTAAAGCGCCGCACCGCCATTTAATAGGACGACATCGCGCGGCGCGCCGCTCTTGCCGTCTAGGACGGCACGCACGATCGCGGAGCTCTCCTCGGGGCTACCGCCGTGCAGCGCCGTCAAGGTGCATCGGTTGAGACCGACTTTTTCTGGCTCGATTTGGTATTCTGTGATGGTACCGTCGCGCAGCTCCGCTACTTTGGTCGGCCCGGCCAGAGAGATTTCATCCAAGCCTTCAAGGCCATGCACCACCATGGCTCTCGCGCTACCGAGGTTTCTGAGCACAGTGGCAACCATGCCGACTAAGTCCGCGCTGTAAATACCGATCAGCTGATGCGTCGCCATGGCCGGGTTGGTCAGTGGACCGAGTAAGTTGAAAATCGTGCGAATGCCAATGTCGCGGCGCGGTTGCACAGCGTACTTCATCGCTTCATGAAGCAGCGGCGCAAACAAAAACCCGATACCGATTTTAGCGATGCACTGCTCGACGCGCTCTTTGGGCGCATCTACCTTGACGCCTAATGCGGCCAAAACGTCGGCGCTGCCGGATTGGCTGGATACGGAACGGTTGCCGTGCTTTGCGACGCTGACCCCCGCGCCTGCAACCACGAATGCGGCGGTCGTCGAAATATTGAACGTGCCCTTTTGATCACCGCCGGTGCCGCAAGTGTCGAGCACAGTGATGGCACCGACGTTGACGCGGTGCGCCTTTTCGCGCATGACGCGGGCCGCTCCGGTGATTTCATCGACGGTTTCGCCTTTCATGCGCAACGCAGTCAGAAAGGACGCGACCTGCAGCGGCGTCGCCTCGCCAGTCATGATCTGGTTTATGACGTCGACCGTTTCCAGCTCGGTAAGGTTGATGCGATTGACGAGCTTATCGATGGCTTCGCGAATGTTCATGGCCTAGATTGCGCGGCTCACTTGGACGCGGCGAATGCCTTGGCATAATTTTCTCGGCCCTTGAGCGCGTTCACCACTTTATCTGCTTCCTCACGCGCACCGTACTTGCCGACACTCACCCGATACCAGGGCTTGCCGCGAAACTGGACTTCACTGACATAGGCGTTGTAGCCTTTATTTTTCAGTCGATCAACCAACAGTTTCGCCGATCGCTCATCGGGAAATGCATCCACTTGGGCACGCCATATTTTCCCGTCACTGCCATCGCTCGAGTCGTTTTTGGCGCTCTCAGCCACTGGCGGCGGTTTGACCTCTTTGTTTTCGGTAAGCTTGGCCGACTGCGTACGTGGTTTGACCGGTACCTGGACTTTCGTTTCGTTCTCTTCGGCGCTGGAGTTTTTTTCGGCCGGTTTCGCTTCGTTGCTTGGTTGCTCCGCGAGTGCCTGACCACTGCGTGACTTGGCCAAGGTATCGTAGAACGTAATTTCGTCGTTTTTTGCAGCTGGGCCGCTGGCCGGACCGGCAGGTTTGACTGGTATTTTCACCAAGGGCTCGTCCCGTTTTAGGATCTTGCGCTCTTCAATCACCTTGCCGACCATCATGCCAATCAGAAAGATCACCACCGACGCCAAAGTAAAAGTGCCGCCCAGAACAATCATTTGGCCGCGACTCAGATAATATCGACTGTCTTTGCCCCTACGATTCTCTGCCATCTGGATTACCCTCTCGGCCCGTTATCACTGATCAAGCTTCGGTTTCGGGTCTAGCTGTCATTTTCATGGGTGCGTCGACTCCGAGGATGTCCAATCCTTTTCGGATCGTCTTTTGAATGTTGGCGAGCAATAACAATCGCGCCCGGCTCAGGTCGATATCATCGGACACCACGCGATAAAGGTTATAGTAACGATGAAACTCTCCGGCAAACTCAAGTAAATAAAACACCATGCGGTGCGGCTCGAGGTCGCGCACCGACTCCTCCAAGACGTCGTTGAATTGGATCATTTGGCGGATTAACTCCAACTCCTGGGGCAGTACCAGACGCTCAACGGGCACCGACTCGGTGGCGCCGAGAGCCACGCCGCTTTTTGCCGCTTGGTCGAAAATACTCGCCACCCTCGCATGGGCGTATTGAACATAGAATACTGGATTGTCGCTCGATTGTTTTTTTGCCAGCTCGAGATCGAAATCAAGATGGCTGTCCGACTTGCGCATAAGAAAGAAAAACCGCGCCGCATCGCGCCCGACCTCCTGCAGGACGTCTTCGAGAGCGACGAATTCGCCCGTACGCTTGCCCATCCGCACCGGTTCACCGCCGCGGGTGAGTTGGACCATCTGGACCAAAACCACTTTCAATGCGTTGGCGTCATAACCCAACCCCTCGATTGCCGCCTTTAGACGCGGCACATAGCCATGATGATCGGCGCCCCAGACATTGATCAATTTATCGAACTTACGCTCGAATTTGTTGCGATGATAAGCGATGTCGGCCGC
Organism: Candidatus Limnocylindrales bacterium; assembly: GCA_035526465.1. GTDB lineage: Bacteria > Desulfobacterota > Binatia > UBA9968 > UBA9968 > DP-20. The sequence goes on from DATLCH010000079.1 coordinate 8,695, forward strand.
GAAGTAGGTCAACTCGCCGTCGCTTTTGATTACCGTGCGGTCCTTGTCGTCGCCGAATTGAGTGGAGCGAAACCACTCGGCGCCGTCCTGACTATAAACAAGGCCGCGCTCGCGCAACGCCGCCATTGACTGGGTAACCTCGCTGCGCTCACGCATCGCCTTCTCGCTGAAGTAGGAGTCAAACCGGATGCCGAAGTCGCTCAACTGACCGCGTATGGTGCCAAGCAGCGCATCCGACGCATAGCGGCGAAAGAAATCCACCGCCTCAGTTTTATTCTGCTGCAGATACTTGTCTCCGTCCCGCGCTACGACTTCGGCGGCAATGTCCTTAACGTAGTCACCGGGATAACCGGTTTCGGGAAACTCCGCAGGTTGGCCCAATTTTTCTAAGTAGCGGGCGTAAAGCGAGAGTCCGAGATTGTCCATCTGATTACCGGCGTCGTTGAC
>DATLCH010000085.1:0-4014 GCA_035526465.1 Candidatus Limnocylindrales bacterium
GCAATTACATTGATTGTGCTCGGCCTGGCATTTTGGTTTTTCACACGCCGCAAAACCACCGAACATTTACGCGAGCGCTTCGGACCTGAGTACGACAATACAGTCAGGACACTGCGCAGCCAACAGCGGGCGGAAGCCGAGTTGACTAAACGCGAGGAGAGAGTCAGTAAATTACAGATCGTCACGTTGCCCCGACCAGAACGCGATCGCTACCAGGAAAATTGGTTGGCGGTTCAAAGTCGCTTTGTCGATGAGCCGGAGAGGGCGCTCGGGGATGCGTACCGCCTAGTACAAGATGTTATGAAACGGTGCGGCTATCCTGTGGCCGATTTCGAACAGTCTGCGGCGGACATTTCAGTTGATCACCCCCACGTTGTCGAAAACTATAGGGCAGCCACTCGGATCGTCGACCGTAGCGAACGGTCTGCCGCCAGCACAGAAGAACTGCGGCAAGCGTTGGTTCATTACCGAGCTTTGTTTGACGATCTGCTCCACTCGGACGCTCCCGATGGCGGTATTAAACAAACCGGCAAACGAATACGGCAAAGCAAATCCTCGAACAGTCATCCAAGCCACTAAACGGAGGTAAAGTCACGATGGAAACGGCGGAAACCAAGAAATTAACGACCAAGGACATGGCGCGAGCCGAGAACGATCAAGCGGTTTTTCGCCATGACAAGCAGGAACAGGAGCAACAGCGCGAAGCGGAAGCCCGGGATGACAGAGAGCAACGAAACCCAGCGCCATCGCCCGCGACCAATGGGGAATCTCCAAGTCCATTGCTTTCTGCAGATCAGGGAAAAGATTTCCGCTCGCGTTGGCAAAATGTCCAAGTTGGTTTTGTCGACGAGCCACGCCGGGCGGTGGAACAAGCAGACGAGCTCGTTGCCGAACTTATGCAGCACCTGGCACGGAGCTTCAGTGATCAGAGAAGCCGCCTCGAATCTGAGTGGGAGCATTCCGAGAAGGTCTCAACCGAAGAACTGCGTCTAGCACTGCGCCGTTATCGATCTTTTTTTGACCGGCTACTTTCGGTGTAGAAGCAACCGGAAGCTTTCTGCGGGCACGCAGTTAGCAGGTCCAACGAAAATTCGGACTTTTCTGTCAGGGTTGCAACCACCCGAGAATTCGCGTGACGCAGACTACTGGGTTGAGATCCATGGTCCGTAAGTGGATCTCGGGATCTTCGGGAACCTCATACGCGCTGTCGATGCCGGTGAAGTTTTTTAACTCTCCGCGCCGCGCCTTGGCGTAAAGCCCCTTTACGTCGCGACGTTCGCATTCTTCAAGCGGCGTATCGACGTATATTTCGACAAACTCGCCGGGCTGAAACAGATCACGGGCGAGTTGGCGTTCTGCACGGTACGGAGAAATAAACGAAACAATGACAATCAGGCCCGCGTCAACTAGCAATTTCGCCACTTCGCCGATGCGCCGAATGTTTTCCACCCGGTCCGCTTCGGTAAATCCGAGATCGCGATTGAGTCCGTGGCGCACATTGTCGCCGTCCAGAATGTAGGTGTGGCGACCCTCCGCGTGTAACCGCTTGTCCAGCAGGTTTGCGATTGTCGATTTGCCTGACCCTGACAGGCCGGTAAACCACAGGCAACGCGGCTGTTGTCCCATCAAAACCGCGCGGGCCGCCCGGGTAACTTCCAGAGCCTGCCAGTGGACATTGGCGGCGCGCCGGAGCGCAAAGTGAATCAAACCGGCGCCGACGGTCTCATGGGTGAGCTTGTCGATCAAGATAAATGCGCCCAAGCGACGGTTGTCGTCGTACGGCGCATACGTCACCGGACGGTCGAAGCTGACATTGACGGTAGCTATTTCGTTGAGACCGAGCATTTTCGCGGCTAGGTGGGCACCACTGTTGATATCCAGACAATGCTTAATCTCGGTGATCGTAACGTTAGCGGCCTTGCTGTGAATTTGCGCGGCATAAGAGCGGCCCGGCAATAAAGGATGCTCGCTCATCCAAAGAATTTGCGCTTCGAACTGATCCGCTACTTCGACGGGCCGATCGGCCGCGGTAATGACATCGCCGCGACTAGCATCGACTTCACTCTCCAGTACCAACGTCACCGAAGCGCCGGCACCCGCCGCGCTCACAGATCCACCCCAGACGACGATTTCCTTTGCCCGGCTGACAACACCGGACGGACTGATACGTACACTATCGCCTGGCCTAATCGACCCGCTAGCGATACGGCCCGAGAACCCACGAAAGTTTAGATTCGGTCGATTAACCCATTGCACGGGCATAGTGAAGGGCTGCGCTGATTCGCGCCCGCCGCACGGAACGATTTCCAGCCATTGCAGCAGAGACGGACCATGGTACCACGGCATCGTCGGAGCGGCTGAGTCGACAACGTTATGCCCTTCGAGCGCGGACAGCGGGATCGCCGTGACATTGGCGAAATTCAAAGCTTGGGCAAATTGCCGATAGTCGGCGGTAATCTCTTCGAACCGAGCTTGTGACCACTCCACCAGGTCCATTTTGTTAACCGCTAGTACGATATGACGGACACCGAACATCGCCGCAATCCGGCTATGCCGCTTGGTCTGCGTGAGCACGCCCTTACGCGCATCGATCAACAGCACCGCCGCCTCGGCGGTGGACGCGCCGGTGGCCATATTGCGGGTGTATTGCTCGTGGCCGGGAGTATCGGCAACGATGAAGCGCCGCTTCGAGGTCGCAAAGAACCGATAAGCGACGTCGATGGTGATGCCCTGCTCCCGTTCGGCCTGTAGACCGTCGACCAGTAGAGCCAAATCGGGGCGCTCGCCCTGCGTGCCGAATTTTTTCGAATCGGCTTTGAGCGCCTCGAGCTGATCTTCAAAGATTAGTTTGGTCTCGAATAATAAGCGGCCGATCAACGTCGACTTGCCATCGTCGACACTACCGCAAGTAATAAAGCGCAGGGTCTCCATTTAGAAATACCCTTCCTGCTTCTTGCGCTCCATGGAGCCCGCGCCGTCATGATCGATGACGCGTCCTTGGCGTTCCGAAGTGTTGGCGCCGAGAGTTTCGGCGACAATTTCCGCAAGAGTGGCGGCGCTGCTTTCGATCGCTGCCGTCAGCGGATAGCAACCCAGCGTGCGAAACCGCACCACGCGCATTTCGGGCACTTCTCCAGGCTCAAGCGGCATGCGCTCGTCGTCGACCATGATCCATTGACCATAGCGTTTGACCACCGGCCGTGGAGCCGCGAAATAGAGCGGTACGATGGGAATCTGCTCCTGCTGAATGTAACCCCAAATGTCCGCTTCGGTCCAGTTTGACAAGGGAAAGACTCGTATCGATTCGCCAGGGTTAATCCGCGTGTTATAGAGATTCCAAAGTTCCGGGCGTTGAGTTTTGGGCTCCCACCGGTGCCCGGCAGCACGGAACGAAAAAATTCTTTCTTTAGCCCGTGATTTCTCCTCATCACGCCGAGCCCCGCCAAAAGCCGCGTCAAAGCCGTAGAGATCGAGGGCTTGCTTGAGCGCTTCAGTCTTCATGACATCGGTATGATAGGCCGAGCCATGAGTAAACGGCCCAATGCCTTCGGCGACGCCGCGGGGATTAGTGTAGCGGAGCAATTCGACGCCGAGCTCTTCGGCGATCCGCTCTCGGAAAGCAATCATCTCACGAAATTTCCACCCAGTATCGATATGCAGCAATGGAAAGGGAATCGGTCCTGGATAAAACGCCTTCTGCGCCAGACGCAGCATCACGGACGAGTCCTTGCCGATGGAGTAGAGCATCACCGGCCGAGCCGCGGTGGCCGCAACCTCACGGAAGATTTCGATGGACTCGGCTTCAAGCTCAGAAAAAACGTTCATACGGTTCATGCGTTCGCCTACCCCAACGACTTGTCAGTTAATCACGCCCTACGTACCGATAATCGTCGTGAGGTCGACCCTGAGGGACCAAGTGCAGACGATTACCTGCACCGATCACAAATTACATAGTTTCGGTATTTTGACAAAACTTAGAGTACGAAAAGTTTGCCTGACGACTTGTACAGGCGG
>DATLCH010000090.1:0-3228 GCA_035526465.1 Candidatus Limnocylindrales bacterium
TGTCATTTCGACGCGAAGCGGAGAAATCTTGTCTTTCTATGTGTACAAAATGCAAGATCTCTCACGCCGTTCGAGATGACAGATCAGAGAGACGCTGAGTTTTCACACAGTCTGGCGCTCGGGATTACAGAAATAAGGAAGAACAGCATTCAAGATAGAGTCCGTAAAAATCTGCCGAGGAGCTTTTCATGTTTGCCCAAATTAAACACGCCGCGATTTACACTCAGAATCCGCAGAACGCCATTGCCTTCTACGAAAAAATCCTCGGCATGAAACGCATCACCAGCGCAGTGACGGAAAACAATCGCGGTCACATCAGCGATGGGTTAATTGGACTCGCGGTCCTGGCGCGCCGGCCGGGTATTCCCGCGGGACTGGATCATTTCGGCTTCGAAGTCGATGATGTCGACCGCGCCCGTCAGCGCATAAAAAAGCATTATCCTGAAGCGATCATTACCAAAGGGCTGGAGAAAGTTCCTTTCGCGTTGTTTCGCAGCCATGATCCAGCCGGTGCCCAGTTTGACATCTCCGAGCGCACCGATCCCAAGGTCAGAGAAGGCTACAAAGAATCCGGCTGGGAGCAGACCCGGCAATTCAACCATGTTGTCATCCGTGCCCATAAGCCGGCGGCCGTTGCGGATTTCTACCAAGAGGTGTTCGAGCTCTTTGCCGTAAAAGAACCGCCGTTGGGCGAAACCATTTGTTTGAGTGACGGCAGGGTGCGTTTGCTGATTCAACCCACCAGCGACAACTCGTACATGAGCATGCGCCAAGGTCTCGATCACATCGGCTATAGAGTCGAAAACGTCGAGCAAATGAGAAAAGACCTCGAACAACTAGCCGTCAGCGTACCGGCATCCGCGCCGAGAGATATAGCCGGCGGAATTTTCGGCCACCTCACCAAGCGCGACATGGACGGCTGCAAGATCGGCCAGTACGCGACTTCCGATCCGGACGGCGTGTTGTTGGACTTTTCCGAGGCCTGATGAGAACCGACATGAGCGGCGCTCTAGCATCGCAACTAAATTATCATCACCGCGAATCTCCGAGTGCCGCCCTGTGCAATGGGAGATTAGGAGGGCTTTTACGGCTACGGCAAACAGCTCGAAGCAAAAGTCTCGTCGCAATTTGCTTGATTATTTTCATTCACGCCGCGCCGGCACCGGCGCAAAAGCTCACGCAGATTCACATCGGCGTGCCGACCCATACCGTTACCTGGTTTCCACTCTATGTCGCTTGGAAGAAAGGAATCTTTCAGGAGTATGGCATTGAGCTATTGCCGGTTACCATGTCGGTACGCGCCTCATTGGGCGCGTTAGCATCGCGCCATGTCTCCTACATCACGCCACTCGGCTCATCGCTGACGGCGATCGCCAATGGACTACCCGCCAAGGTGATCATGATTTTCGCCGTGCGCTCACACCACGTCTTGGTCGCTAAGCGGGATATCGCCGGTCCCAGCGCGCTGCGCGGTCGCAGCGTCGCCATCAGCCAACCGGGCGGCACCGTGCATCGGCAGTTTTTGAAGATTCTCGAGCATTACAGAGTCGATCCCAAGAGCGTCAATATGATCAACCTGGGCGAGATGCCGGCCCGTGCTCTCGCCCTTAAGGCCAATAACATCGATGCCGCGATGTTGAGTGTGCCATACGACATATTTATGGAGAAAGATGGTTTTCGTCCGATCGCTTACATGAAAGACATTGCCGAGTTTCCGCTGCTCGGGCTCATCGCCCACGACGATCGCCTGCGCGAAAAATCTGAAGAAGTAAGAAAAATTCTCGCCGCCGCGCTCAAAGGCATCGCCTACACCAAGAGCCATCGCGATGACGTATTGCCGCTGCTCAAACAGTTCGCCGGCCTGCCGGACATTGAGATGACGAGAAAAACTTTCGACGTCATTAAGGACATTTGGCCCGACAACGGCATACCATCGAATACGGGTCTCGCCACCGCAATAAGCATGGCCGATGTGCCGGCAAATTTTCCCACCGACAAGCTCGTCGATTGGTCGCCGGTCAGTGAAACCTCGGCGTCTTTGAAAGCTCGTTAGAATGGAATATCTATAGTGAAGCTAAGCAAAACTTAATAAAAGGAAAATCCTATGTCGGAAACAATCTTGGATGCGGACTCCCATGTCAGTGAGCCATTGAACCTGTGGCAGGAACGGCTGCCGGAAAAGTATCGGGCCATGGCGCCGCATATGGAGACGGAATACCGGGGTCAGCCCGGCGCGTGGTGGCATATCGAACCAGACCGCCAGCCGCACAATGTCATCCTGGGCTTCGGCGCCAACAAATCGATGGACGAGCTGCAAAAATTACTGGAAAGCTTCTCATACGCAGGCGCTCATCGAGGCGGCTGGGACCCGGCGCAGCGGCTGAAAGACATGGACCAGGACGGCGTTGCCGGAGACGTGCTCTACACGACGCTCGGCTTTCGCATGTTTTGGATCAAAGATGCCGGCTTTCAGCGTGCCTGCTTTCAGGTCTACAACGAATGGCTGGCCGAATTCTGCGCCCACTCACCCAAGCGCTTGAAAGGTCTGGCGCTGATCTCGCTCTACGATCCCAAGCAGGCGGCAATCGATTTGGCCGACTGCGCAAAAAAGGGTTTGGCCGGGGCAATCATTTGGGCGTCACCGCCAGACGACCTGCCGTTTCATTCGGACAGCTACGATCCTTTTTGGGCCGCGGCGCAGGAGCTTAAAATGCCGCTCAGCCTACACGAGTTCGCCGGCTTTAAATGGGTCGATTGGGATTCCAATTCAAAAAAACGCACCGTCGCGCAAGCGATTAATTCCCACGAGGTCGAGCAAACCTTTGCGACGTTGATCGTCTCCGGCGTGCTCGAACGCTTTCCCAATCTCAAAGTAGTCTCGGCGGAACTCAACTGCGGCTGGGTACCGTTTTTTCTGCACCGCATGGACGAGCGCTTCGATCACCGCGGCATCCGTTTTCGCGGCACACCGTTCAATACCAAGCTGACGCTCAAACCGAGCGATTATTTTCGCCGCCAGCTTTATGCGACCTTCATCGGCGACACCTTCGGTCTCGCCCACCGGGAAAACATCGGCGTCGAAAACATCATGTGGTCTTCCGACTTTCCCCACAGCGCGACCTTCTGGCCCAAATCGCGGGAAAAAATCGCCGCCGATTTTCACACTGTCAGCGCGACAGATCAAGAAAAAATTCTTTGTCAAAACACGGCCAAGCTGTACGGCTTCGA
>DATLCH010000114.1:0-3562 GCA_035526465.1 Candidatus Limnocylindrales bacterium
GCGAAGATCGAGATGAAGCCTTCCATGCTTTCGCGGTGCTGGCCGCTGAAAGTCAGCACGGTTTGGGCGGCAATCCAGGTAACGGCGCCGGCGATCAAGGCAAGAACCCAACCCAAATGAATATAACGGATGGCGGTTGCCGCGCCCATGACTTTCAACATGGCGATGATCGCAGCGAGTATCAGCGTCGCTTCCAATCCTTCACGCAAAATAATCAGCGCGGAATTTAGGAAGGCATAAAAACCGGACAAATTCTCGTCGCCGCTGGCCAGCGTAAGACCGGCTTGGTCCAGCTTAAGGTCGATCTCCCGGCGCTGTTTCTGAATTTCTTCAACGGGAACTCGTTGCCTGATCGAGTTACGGAATTGAGTGAATTGGTTTTCGAGGGACCGCCCTAAACTCCCGTCCTTGGCGAACAATGCCGGCTCAGCCATCTCGAAGCCATCGAGGTACGCCTCTATTGCTTTTTGATACGCCTTCTCGTTTTCCCCGCCGGCATAGAGCGTGGCGGCTTCACCGATCAGGGTGCGTGCGATCAAGAGCGGATCGGCGGATTTTTTGTCCAGGAGACCGCGTCGAAGATAGGCGAGAATCGCTCCGTTAGGTCCGTCTGGGAAAAGTTTTTTTATCTTAGCGGAAAGGTCACCGTCCGACGTGGTCGCCAGAGTTGCCACATTGACCAAATCCGGAGGCAGCGACTTGCCTTTCAACCAGGCCTCTCCGGCAGCGGACGTTTCAGCGGGAAAGCGCAGCGCCAAAGCATAAAACGCTACTTGCCAGCGCTGCTCATCGGAAAGCGCGGCAAACGATGACATTGCGGTGTTTTCAATTCCGAAGCTGACGGTGTTGTATGCCTTGAAAGGCGATAACCCGGCCATGAATTCGGGGTCGGTCAGATTTGCCGGCAGCGGCGTCTTGGGATTCATAGATTCTCGGCCGGGGCCGTCGCCCTTACCCCCGGGGCCGTGACATTGAACGCAATTTTCAATGAAAATCGTCCGCCCGTCGGCCAAAGCCGGGAGTTGGCGCGGATGTGGGACGATCTTGTAGGTGGCGATCAGTCTTTCCTTGGCATCGTTGGCGAGTTTCGCAACGGTTTTTTCATCGCCCTTTTTTTCGACCTCACCGACAAGGGACTTGAGCATGGGTTCGATTTGAGCTTTGTCGGCTTTTTCGATCGCTTTGAGCTGCCCCATGAGTTCTGTGATGCGCTTGGAGAATTCCTGCATCTCGGCGTATTCGTCTTTGTTGACTATTTTGCCGTTCTGGACCGCGTTTTGATAATCGCCTCCTAGGTAATCGAGAAGGGCGACCAGGCGCCGCGCCTGATCTTGAGCGAACGCTGCAGAGGTCGTAGCCAACAGAGTTAACGTCGCTAGTAAGCAAGCCGCGGCAAGCTTGTGCATGCGTCCGGCTCTTTGACCCACTCGCTTGGACCGCCGGTTAGCCGAGGATTCAGAGATCGTTCGAGGTATTTGGGTTTCCATAGGTTACGTTGCTTGCGCCGACAGTAGAAAACGATTTCTCAGCCAAGCGCTGATGCCGTCCATGGCGAGCACGACGACCAGGACCAACAACAAGACCGTTGCCAATCGCCGATAATCCAAACTCTGCAAGTAAATTTGAATCACGAAGCCGAGGCCGCCGGCGCCGACGAAGCCGAGCACCGATGAGGCACGGATGTTGTATTCGAGCATGAATAAAACTTGGGCGAGCACGGCGTTGGCGGCTTCGGGGAGAATCACGAACCGCACCAACTGCCATTTCGAAGCGCCGGTGCTTTGCACCGCTTCGATGATTTCCGGGTCGGTGCCTTCGAACAAATCAGCGTAGATTTTTGCCAGGTAGCCGACAGTGTAGGCGGCGATGCCGAAGGTGCCGGCAAGCGGCCCGAGACCAAGCAGTATGACGAAGACGATCGCCCAAAGCAGCACCGGGATAGTGCGAATGCCGGCGGCGATGAAGCGGGCCAAGCCGGATACCCAGGATGAGAACAAACGGCGAGTGCCGAGGATGCTGAGCGGCAGCGAGGCGACAAAGCCGAGCAAGGTGCCGGCGAATGACATTTCGACAGTTTCCCACAAGGCCGCGCCGGCAGTGGAAAGAATGCCCATGTCCGGCGGTACCAATTCGGCGCCGAGGATGCCGAGGTTACGGATCCCGCGGGAAAGCCGCGCTAGATCAAAAAAACCCAGATGCGCGAGAGTCGCAATTAAAAAAGCGGTCGTGGCAAACGGCAAAAACAGCGTCGCTCTCACAGAGCGACCTCAGTTCTAGCATCCTCAAGGACCTCGTTGCCGATGAATCCCGGATTGATTTCGCCGTTTTTGAGCGCGAGCACGTCGTCGCCAAACTGGCGCGCCAAGCCGATGCGATGCATGCTCATGATGAAAGTAATATTCTCCCGGTCCGCGGCCCTGCGAATGCGGTCAAGAATTTCCGACGCCAGCGCGAGATCGAGATCGGAAGCAAATTCATCGGCGATCACGACTCTGGGATGCTGCAGCAGAGTACGCGCGATGGCGACGCGCTGGCGCTCGCCACCGCTCAGGTGAAAGACCTGAGCCGAGCGCTTATGGGCTATGCCCATCATGTCGAGAGCGGCCTCGGCTTTTTCAATCTCACCGCGAGGGAACAAACCGAGCAAAGCCTGACTATCGCTGATGCGGCCGAGCGCGCCCATCAACACATTGTCGATGGCTGACAGGTTCCTAACTAAACCGAGTTGCTGGGGGATGTAACCGATCAGGGCGCTCAACTGCCGCCGGCTGAGTTGCTTGATCGGCCGGCCGAAAACGCTTACGGAGCCGTCGCTCGGTTGGAGAATTCCCGCCAAGACACGTAAAAGCGTGGTTTTACCCGTGCCCGAGGGGCCCATGATGACAGTGTGTTGTCCCTGTGGAACCGCCAGTGCGATAGCGCGCAGTATCCAGTCGCGATTACGATAGGAATACCAAACTCGGTCGGCTTGCAGCGCGTAGGGCTCGCCGGCCTGCTGCGTCATAAGCGCTCCGTGTACTTAAGATTCGCGAGCTTGAGGAACTTCTGTAAGGAGCCGAGATGTTCGCTCGCAGTGGTCGGCTTGAAACCGACGAAAATGCTCGAAATAAACGTGCGCATCAGTTCGCGGTGCTCCGGCGCGCCGAGTTTGACAATCGATTGCACGGCGCGGGCGCGCAGTGGATCTTTCAGTTCCTTGCTTAAAACCACCGCGTGCGACGGAATCGGACCCTGCTGCTCAATGGTGCGTGTGCCAGCGAGCACTTCGTTATAAAGCTTTTCGGGGACATCGCCGGCGATAACTGTGGCATCGACTTGGCCCTGCTTGAGCGCTTGCCAACATTGGCCGTAGCCGCCGCCGAACAGCACTTCTTTAAAAAATGCTTTGGGATCGGCTTCCTTGCCTTCGCCGGGTTGGAGCAGATTCATTTCAACCATGCGGCCGATGGGCGCGACGAAGCCGGAGGTTGAAATCGGGCTGGGGAAGCACGCCGACTTGCCTTTAAGTGATGGCAAGTCTTTATAGGGGGCGTCGGGACTAACTATCCAGTACGAGTAATAG
>DATLCH010000116.1:0-4202 GCA_035526465.1 Candidatus Limnocylindrales bacterium
ACAATGAGCGCCGGGCCGCCGGAGTTCTGATCGACCATGGTTGCGGCGCTCATTTCAAGACTTCTTTCAGCTTCGCCACCACCCCAGCGGGGGTTTTGAACAGACCGGCGATGGTGCGTTGCAATTCCTCTCCAGTCATCGGATCGATCCCCAAACGGGATTTCTTGGTGTCGGCAAGGAACTCAGGATCTTTCATCGTGTCGCCAAACGCTTTCCGCAAAGTATCGGCGCGGTCCTTCGCCATGCCGGGCGGCAAAACGTATGAATAGGTCATGTCGGCGACATCGTGAATTCCCGCCTGGATCAGCTGCTTGGCGGCGTCGCTCTTGGCCATGCTAATCGCCAAAGGAACCTTTGGCAGCTCGCTGATCGCTTGCGGCACAGTCTGCAGCACGACAATCGCGTCCCCGCTGTCCAACGCCCCCGCCCAAGTAGCCTTGATCGAGTCCCAAGTCCAACCACAAACCCCGGACAATTCGCCGCCCTCGGCGGCCAGCCGGACATCGGCGATGCCTTTGTATCCCGAGACCAATTGGATCGGCAGGCCCAACGCTTCTTTCAGGATCAGAGGCACGTTATGCGTTGCCGAGCCTGGTCCAGTGGCGCCGAGTTTGACCGGAATCTTTGACGCGGCCCATCTTTCGTAACTGGCAATGCCGCTGGCCTTGGTCATTGCGCACACGGCTTTGTCTTTGACCGGCACGCCCAGATATTCGAACTTCGCCGCATCAAATTCGATGCCCGGCCAGCCGAGAAGTTGCTGGACGAACAACCCGCCGTTGACGTTGCCGATGGTTAGACCGTCCGTTTTTGCCGCGCGAAATAGATGATTGGCCGCAACCATGCTGCCGGCTCCGGTCATATTCTCCACCACCACCGCCGGGCTGCCAGGGATATGCCGTCCGATGTGGCGCGAGATCGCCCGGCTGTAGACATCGAAACCGCCGCCGGCGCTAAAACCGACCACCAGCCGCAAGGTTTTGCCGCGATAGAAGCTCTCCTGGGCCGATAACGGCGCCGAGAGAAAGCCGCCGAACACAAGCAACATGAAGAAATAGCCAGCCAACATCTACACTCTCCGGTGGCAACGCAAATAAATAACGATTGCCGCGAAACTATGCGAAGCAAATAAAGCTGTCAACCAAGGCCGGAGGAGAAGTTGAGTTGAGCGAATCTTTCGGCCATATTCATGCGGATTGGCGTTGCGCCGAGAAATGGAGGGGAATTTCGATGATGAATTCCATCAAGCTAAGAATATTTGCGATGACCGCCGCGGCATTCCTGCTCACCCCTATCGGTTCGCAATCCCAAGACAAACCCGCCCCGGAGAAAGTCCGCGCCGCCATCGCTACCAGCTCATTGGCCTTTCTTGTGTCGTTCGTCGCCAAGGACCGCGGCTTTTATCTCAAATATGGCTCGGACGTGGAGCTGATCGTCATGCGTCCCAACATCGCGATGGCCGCGCTGCTCGGCGGCGACATTGACTACGCCGAGCTAATCGGCTCGGTGATCCGCTCGGCGGCGCGCAATTTGCCGGTGCGAGCGATTTCGACCGGCATCAAAGCGCCGTTCTTCAGCGTCATCGGCCAGAATAAGTTCAAGAGCGTTAAAGACCTAAAAGGCGCGATCATCGGCCTCACCTCCATCGCCGGCACCAATCACATTAGCGTGCGCATGACTCTAAAACAGTTCGGCCTCGACATCGACAAGGATGTTAAGATCCTCGCTATTGGCGACGAAAGATTAGTATACGACACGTTTAAACTCGGGCGGGTTGATGCGGTCGCGCTCGCGCCGCCGTTTTCCGTGCAGCTCAAACGCGAGGGCTATCCGGTCCTCGCCCAGACGTCCGACTACGTCGTCATCCCATTCTCCGGCCTCGGCGCAACCCTGGAGAAGATAAAAACGAACCGCGCCCAGGTCAAACGGATGCTCAAAGCGGAGATCGAAGCGCTGCGCTTCATTCATGCCAATGCGGCTGGCACAACTGAAGTAATACGCAAGCGCTTCAACATGGACGAAAAACTGGCGCGCGAATCCTATGACGCCGTGGTGAACTCCTTCAGCCGTGACGGCCGCGTCCCTCTCGACGGCGTCGACATCCTGTTGCAGATCGAAAAAGACGCCAAGGCCATCCCCGCGACGGTCACGCCGCAAATGATCGTCGAAGCGTCGTTAGTGGAAGAAGCGTTGAAGGAGTTGGGTGGGAAGTGATCCGCGCAAGCGATCAAAAGGAATTGCCCTCAGGCGAGGCAAGGACGCACCGGTTTACGTTTACGCCCTTGCCTCGATTTACTCTTGATGATTGCTTCAAGACTTTACGTCGCGCCAGCAGTCAGCCTGCTTACTTCTTCGGTTTCGATTTCGAAGTTGCCGTAGGTGCAGGTGTTGTGGTCGAGTTTGGATTAGGGTTGTTCGGCAAAATCGGAAATCCCTCCCGCCTACCTTGAGGTGTCAGCAGCAAGGTCTTGATCTCTTCCAAGTCTCCGTCAATGCCGCTGAGCTGATTCTTAATTATCCCCAGCTCCGCCTTGATGTCGATGTCATGCTTGGCAAGCGCGCGCAATATGGCCGATTGCACCCCGAGTAGCGCGGCTTTTACCTCTTGATCGTGTATGTCTAAAAGCTCCACTTCGTCCTCTCCCACGTTAACCGACAATCTGTTCCACTTGGCGATCGCATCGGCGCGCATAGCCCCTGCGAGAAAAGTAGAAGCGCTCGATTCCAATTCGAAATGGAGCCGGTAATGATGACCGCGACGGAGCTTCACCAGCATATGTCCTATCTCACCCGTAAGGACACTGCGTTCTTGCGCCGCGGCTACTCCTAATTCAATTCCCTGATCCCCCTGGCGTTCCATACTGACGAACTCTTGGCGCGCCACAAGTGCATTCGCGGTGCGGTCCTGTACTCTGAGCGCGAGCGAATTGCTCATCGCATACATACCGCCTCCAAGAATATTTCCGGTGAAATCGTACTGTACCGTGATCTGAACATCGACCATGTTGCCGTCCGGTGGGCCGGGAATAAAAAAATCGTTGTATACTGAAGCCGTCGAATAGATAGGTACCCCGATAAAACCAGCCGCCTGAAGAGTTCCGATTCGAGCGCTAGTCTCGACTTCCCGCGTGGATGGTCTACCGGCCGTTTCACCCAAAAAGTTACCGCAGGGAACGCCGATTTCGGCCCGGCGACAACCTGCTTGACCATTTTCTGCCACCGAAAAAGTGACCGTACTCCCGATCGGCACCGCTGTTTCAGCGCCGACAGATACCGGAACAATCACTGCCAGCAAAAAACCAAAGACTATATTCGATAATTTTGGTCTCACGGATGTAGACTTCATAGTTTCTCCCGATGAATTTTCTACGTTGTATTGAACACACCACTAGTCACAGAATCGATAAGTTATCGTATCGCTGGCCAGGACCTCGATCCTCGTCATCCGCGGGTGGTGTGACAGTCCCGACAAGCAACCCGACTTGCGACCACTGCTAACGAAAAGTTCTCAGGGAAAAATCCATGTGATTGAAGTTGCTTTTTGAACAGCGGTTATTCGGCGGGTAAAGACGCACCGAGCAGCGAAAGATTTGCGTAAGGTGTCGGCGCATTTCGAACGAGCCGTCCATGGCTTCGAACAAAATAAAAGATTGGATCGAATCGTCGATCATATTCGCAGCGCACCCCACCCGACACTTCGGCCTTATTCGAAAACCCCGATTTTGGCAGTCGGTAATATGCCGACTTATGTGGCGAGTCAACGAAAATCGGTAAGTGCGAATGAAAATGTTTGAGGTTTGGGAACTTTATGGAGGTTTAGAGAATTTACGGGCGTTCTAGTGGGAAAACTTCTAAAATGGACGCGCCATCGATGGCGTCGACATCCTGCTGAATATCGCAGAATGCGCAAAAATAATCCCAGCGGCCATCACTCCGCAATGATCGTCGAACCGTCGTTGGTGAAAGAAGCCTTGGAGGAGTTGGGCGGACAATAGTTGCGAAGGCCGGATTTAGTCTATTTGGGGAGGGTTCACGCTAATTTCACCTGCTCAATGGCAATCACTGACCTGCGTGAATAGCTCAGGGCCCTTGGGCAGCCGGGCGGTTCCGAACTCCACAGTGAGAACTCGATTCTTCCTTTCGTCATTCCGGCGTAGGCCGGAATCCAACGTTTAACGATCAGCGACATTCGAGCCTGGATG
>DATLCH010000129.1:0-3256 GCA_035526465.1 Candidatus Limnocylindrales bacterium
CTTGGCGGTTGCGCCGCGCACCAGGCTGTGGAGAGCGTTAGCCGCCAAACCGGCGATCACAAGTACCACCAACGCGACTACTAGATTGGGCATCCAGAGCAATAGTTGGTTCAACACCTGCGACACTGCGGGCAGTCCCAATGCGTCGAAGGCGACGATTAGCACGAGAAGTCGGACAAACCATTTTACGGTCGCGGCGAGTACGCCGGCCGGATCAGTTTGCACGCCCATTTGGTCGACGAAGTCGCCCAGACCGGATCGGCGCGCAAAGTCGTTAAAACGCACATTGCGTAAAATCGCGCCGACGGCTTTGGCGATCAGCCCGGCAATGAACCAGCCGACGAGCAGGATAAGTAAAAACCCCATGATCTTCGGCACAGCCGCCATCAATAGCGCTAGAGCCGCCGCGACCGACGTCATCATTGCCTCGCCCCACCCTTGAATTGCTGGAACTTGCATAAATCATCTCCTCTCGAGATTTTTTTGCGTCACAGTTAAATGAAGCAAAAGGAGAACCAAACCGTTTTCTGGCTGGAGGCACGAGTGGCCAGCGCGCGGTCTCACATATAAGACAATGCGCAACAGCTATGGTGCAAAATCAGAACGTAGAACGTGATGCTAAGAAGCAGGCAAAGTAAACCGTCGCGTAATCGCCGCCTTAATGAGTTTCCGACTTTCCTCGGAAGAGATTTTCTTGTTCGTTTCAATCTGTATTGCCTCGTCGGCGAGCGCTTCGTCCTTGATACATTCTTTGAACCACTGCGAATAATCGCCCCGGCGCAAATGGTATTCCCACGTCTTATCGTCGAGACCGTCGGCGATCTGCATAAAAATAATCAAGTTCTGCGCCTTGAGGTTGAGCTTTCCATCACGCCCGCGAAAATAGAAACTGCGCTCCGGGCCGAGGTCGCCTTCGGCATACTTGCGCAAGTGACGGCGCCGCTGAGCCTGACCCGGAATACCGCGCGCCTTAAACGTCTGCGAGTCCGGGTTAATTTGCCAAACCAGGATTTCGCCGCGCTCGAGCGCGGATTGGCCCGTCAGAGGCGGCGCCGGAATATCTGCCGCTGTCGCAAAATCCGTGAAAATTTTCTCGGGCTCAGCGCCAATCGCGAGCACCATGTCCACTGCCGCTAGGACCTTGCGATGGAGGGTTTTGGGCTCGACGGTGATGAACACTAAACCTTTTAGGCTCGGCGGTAGGGCCAGCGAGTCGCCTTGCCAGGATTCCGGCAACACATGATGCGCCTCATCGACGATCACGAAGTGCGGCCGTCCGGTTTTCGCGCGGAGCTCCTGAAGACGCGTTAATAAGGATACAAAAAATTCTGGTCGATCTTTAAAAACAATGCCGACCATATTGATGGCAATATTATCCTGCGCTTTTTTCAATAAGCCCAAAACCTCATCAACCGTCGGCGGCCGATCCGGTTGTCCTAAAGTGGCCATGCCTTCGACTTTGTCATAATCACCTTCGGGATCGATGACGCAGACCTGATAATGAGATTCGGTTAGCCGTTCGAGCAGACCGCCGATAATCGTTGACTTGCCACCACCCGACGGACCCGCCAGCAGAATATTCGCGCGCAGAGGCGCAACGCGGAGTTCGCCGTCGTCATCTCTCTGGGCCAGCAACAGATGAGTTTCGACGAGCAAGTCTTCGCGCTCGGCGAGATCGTTTTCGACGATTTCGTTGGCCAGTTCTGCAACACCACTGCCATTTTCTCCTTGCGTGACGAAATCGGCTTTGTCTTTGAGCATCGGCAAGGCATTGGCCACCGCGACACCACAGCCACAGAGGTCGAGAAAAGCGTGGTCGTTCTCGGCGTCGCCGATGCCGACGACGTTATGCGGCGACAACCCCATCTTGTCGAGAGCCGCGGTCAAACCGCTGGCTTTATTGTGGCCTGCCGGCAGAATCATCACCGCGCCCTTGTTGAAGATGACTTGCAATTCGAGACCAAACTGGCGAATGACCTCGAGGACTTTCACTTCGTGCGGCACCCAGGTTGAGACAATCACTTTCCCGATCGAAACCGGCACACCGAGCGCGCGCAATGCCGCGGCAAATTCCACCGGCGGCGCTTCATAGAGAAACAGTTCTTCCTGAGTTGCCGGACGATAAAGTAGGCAGCCGTTTTCGGCGACGATCCATTCGAATAAATCACAGCGTGGACAGACTTTCAGGAGATCGTCGAGCTCGCGCCCGGTGACGAGTATCAGTTTACGGCCCGAGGCCAGTAAATTCTCGAGCGCGGCAATGGTTGTTTCCGATATTGTCCCGTCGTGTGCGAGGGTACCGTCGTAGTCGCATGCAAGAGCTAGATAACGCATGGGGGGTCTTCAACAGCAAAATTGAGACCGTATAATAAAAATAGTGAGCGCGACCGGTTCCGGCCAGAGTTTGCCCCGCTCACGCAACCACTTAACCCATTCACTTAAAAATCATAAGGAAAATTATGGCTGAAGTGATCCGTTTGACCGATGAATATTATATCGCCGCGCCTTCGAGCACGACCCACGATTCGCGCGTGTTGAAGGATGGCGAGACTTTCGGGGTGTTCGATCTCTATGGAGATATTCGTCAGACCGGTCTCGGCGAACAAGGGATTTATCACGAAGGAACACGTTACCTCTCGCATCTGCTGTTCCGCCTCGGTAACAACCAGCCGTTTCTACTGAGCTCAACGGTGAAGCAGGATAATCAGCTTTTCACTGTTGATCTCACTAATCCGGACATTTACGCGCAGGGGCAAATCGTCTTGCGTCGCGGTGATTTGCATCTGTTTCGCTCGAAGTTCATCTGGCAAGCGAGTTGTTACGAGTCGCTGCGCATCGTCAACTACGGTCTGGCGGCTGTTGCATTCACCTTTTCGTTTCAGTTCGATGCGGATTTTGCCGACATATTCGAAGTGCGCGGCGTCAAGCGGGCGAAGAGAGGAACGCGTTTACCCGACCAACTCGACACCGATCATCTGACTTTTTCCTATCGTGGTCTCGACCAGGCGATCCGCCGTACCGACCTGCATTTTTCGCCGGCACCGAAAATTCTGAGCGCTTCGGAAGCGCTGTTCGACACGACTTTGCAAAGCAAGGAAGAACAGACCTATACGCTCACCTATTCGTTCCAGAGCCACACCGCGCACCGGCCGCTTCGAACGCCTGAGATGGCGCGCAGGGATGCCAAACAGACGCTCGACGCGCTGCACACCGAAGAATGCACGATCCGCACCTCCAATGACGAGTTCAATAGCTG
>DATLCH010000153.1:0-4138 GCA_035526465.1 Candidatus Limnocylindrales bacterium
GCAATCGAGAATTGTCGATTACCTTGTTCTCCACTTGAGAACGTCTCTAGCGTCCGTTGCAGATGAAGTTTAATTTAGCTCGTCTCTCGTCCTACATTAGTTCAGCGCTCACCGCACGACTTTAGCGGCGCGCGTCAGCACGTTGGGTGGGATCGTAACGCCGATTTCCTTTGCGGTAGTCAAATTAAATGCCAGTTCCACGTCATCGATGGTCTCGACGGGCAAATCTCCCGGTCTGGTGCCGGCGAGCACCTGTTGTACGTACTTAGCTGAGCGCCGGCCGATTTCGAAATAACTCTGGCCGTAGCTCGCCAGCGCGCCGCCGGCGACCAGCGCTTGATCATGAAACATAGTCGGCAGTTTTGTCGCGCGCGCACGGTCGATAATTAATTGCGCTTGGCTCGCGATCATGGGATCTGCGATATAGAGGTAAGCGTCGAACTGGCGTGGCTTGATGTTTACCAAAGCGTTACTCAGCTCTAGTGGAGATTTGATACGCTGTTCGACCAGTTTGAGCTTGAGCTGTTGCGCTGCTTCACGGCCTAATGTTGCGCCCTGATTAGACACCGCATTGTTCGGATCGTAGAAAGTGACGATTTGCCGCAGGCTGGGCAGGAACTCCTTAAGCAACTCCATGCGCTTGCCGGTGAGATCGCGGGCCAAATACTGTACTCCGGTCAGACGCCCGCCTGGCTTACCGAAGCTTTGAATGAGGCCTTGGCCAACCGGGTCGGTTCCGACGGCAAATACGATCGGCACATTCTTGGTTGCTTTCACCGCTACGCTAGTCACGGGCGTGGTGTGGGTGAAAATCAGTTTGACCTTGTCCTGTTCAAACTTATGCGTTACTGCCTCGACGCCTTTGGCATCGCCGTTGAGATCGTGAACGTTGAGGACAACTTGTTTGCCGTCCTCCAGCCCAAGCTCTTTTAGGCCAAGACGCAACCCGTCAGCGACCCTGGCCAACACTCCACCGAGCCGTATAACACCGACGCGTTCGGCTTTGCCGGATTGCGCAGCGGTGACTGAGTCGCCAATCACGGGGATGATCAACAAAGCGAAAATAACGAAAGTTTTTGTTCCGCGAGACCGCTTTGGAAGTGCCGCTTGACGCCTTAGAGACGTCGGAAGTCGCTGCCACGAAAGCATCGTCCGGCTAGTGCCTATGAGTACGGGTAACTGGAATCAAAAATCACCCGATAAAGGTTTTGATCTTCTTAATCAGCAAGTCTTCGTCTATGGGTTTGGGCAGATAATCGTCGCAACCGGCCCTGCGTGCTTCGACTTCGTCGCCAACCATGGCATGGGAAGTAACGGCGATGACCGGAATGTTCTTCAGTGCATCATTCGCTTTGAGCCGTCGAGTCGCTTCCCAGCCATCCATCACCGGCATACCCAGATCCATCAAAATCAGATCCGGCCGTTCTTTCTCACTCATGAGCAAGGCTTCTTCGCCGTTCTCGGCGCTCACCAGGTCGTAATCCTCCTCAAGCAGTTGCACGACCAAGTCACGATTAAATTCAGTGTCGTCGACGACGAGAATTTTCTTTCGTTCCATGTTACTACCTCTTGTTTTGTGGATGACCTTTTGCGCCTTACGCCGGCAATTTCAGCTCCATTGGTATGGTGACAGTAAACTGTGAGCCTTTGCCTTCTTCGCTGGTGACTTCTATGTCGCCGCCGAGCAGGTTGGAGAGGCGTTTGACGATGGCGAGACCCAAACCGGTGCCGCCATATTTTCGAGTCGTCGACATATCGACCTGGCGAAACTCATCGAAGATATATTTCAACGCTTGCTGATTCATGCCGATGCCGGTATCGGAGACCGTGAGCTTGAGCGTGCCATTGTCGCGCACGGCGGCGACTTTGATCTCGCCCTTTTCAGTGAACTTGGCCGAGTTGCTGAGCAAATTGAGGACGATCTGTTTCAGCTTATCGCGGTCGGATTTCAGCGGTGGCAGGTCCGCGGGAAGATCGGCGACTAGTTTAACGTTGCCGTTTTTAAGCATGGGTTCGACGGTGGCCGTGGCGATGCGCACCACTTCTTCAAGCTTGAAATTCTCGGAGTACACTTCCATGCGCCCGGCTTCGATTTTCGCCAGATCGAGCAGTTCATTGATTAGGCTTAAGAGATGCTCGGAACTCACCAGGACTTTTTGCAAGTTGTCTTTTTGCAGTTGCTCGATCTTTCCTTCTGTGCGGCGCAGCACGATTCTGGTGAAGCCGATGATCGAATTCAACGGTGTGCGCAGCTCGTGGCTGACGTTGGCTAGAAACTGCGACTTGTGCTTGTTGGCGGCTTCGAGCTGATCGTTTTTCTCGCCGAGTTCCTTAAACAACCGGACATTTTCAATTGCAATCACTGCCTGGTCCGCGAAAGTGCGAAGCAGGGCGACCTGTTTCTCCGTGAAAGGGCGCACCTCCATGCGCCGGATCAGAATGGCACCAATGGGTACGCCTTCGCGTAGCAGCGGCGTCGCCAGCACAGTGCGGTGTCCCCATTTTTCCTGGAATGCTTTGACATCCGGGTATTCCGTAGCGACTACCGCGGCAAGGTCATCGATATGAACGGTCTCGCGGTCAATGATTGCCCGGCTCCCTGGCCACGTGCGTTTGAGCGGCGTGTCGTGCACGACCGGCAGAGATCCAAAGCCGGCGACGCAGCGAATCGTCTCACCGTAGACACGCAATATTTGCGCGTCACTGGCATCACACAAGCGTGCGGCTCTTTCGGCAACGACGTCGAGGACAGGTTGGATATCCGTCGGTGAACTGGCGATAACACCCAAGATTTGGCTGGTACCTGTCTGTTGCTCCAATGATTCGGTCAGCTCTTTGGTGCGGTCTTCGACCTTTTGCTCCAAGTTAGCATACGACTCCTGGAGCTGCGTGGTCATTTTGTTAAACTCGTCGGCCAAGACTTCAATCTCGTCGCCGGTTTTGAGATCTAACCGATAGCTCAGATCGCCTTTGCCGATGCGCTCGACGCCTTGCCGCAAAATGCCCACCGGCCGGACTACTCGACGGCCGATGAAGAGGCTCGCCATGAGCGCAAGCCCCAGGCCAAACAAGAGCACCGTGGATGTGCGGAAGACCGACGCATAAAGCGGTTCGTAGGCTTCCTCCACGGGTCGGTCGACGACGACGGCCCAATCTAGACCGTTCACCTGAGCCGATGCAGTCAAAACCTTTTTGCCTTGGACGTTGGGTGTAACCAGCGCTTTGCGTTTCTGCCGCTCGTCGAGCGGATTGAACGCGGCTTTAGTCGATTCCAAATTCAGAACGTTGCGTCGCTGCAAGACCAGACTGATATCGGGGTGGGCAATGAGTTCACCGCTGCGGCTGATGACGTACGCGTACCCGGCCTGGCCAATCTTCAGATTAGACACGACATCGCCGATGTATTTGAGATTGACCTCCGCTTGGAGCACGCCAATGACATCGCCGGCGAAACGCTCAATGGGGACGGCGATAGTCATGTAGGGCTCGGAGCCGCGCACGAAATATACTGGGCCAAAGTAGGATTGACCTTTGCTGGCCTGGCGAAACGGCGGCGCGGTTGCGAAATCGCGCTTGACGTCAGGCAATACCGTGCGCAGCCGCGACGCTTGGACTTGGATGCCGCCGTCTTGGTTGAGTGCGATCGCCTCGGTGACCGATGGGGCGATCAACAAAAGCTTTTCCAATTCGAAACGGAAATCGTTGGTCAGCCCCTTGGGCGCGATCTCCCGGCTGCGGGTGGCGCCGCGTAGGGTGCTGTGAATATCCTGAACAAAGTTTTCGATTTTAAAAGCCGCGCCGGCGGCGACCTCGCGCTGCAACAGCGCCAAGGTTTCTTGGCTTTCGAGGTAGCGGTAATAGATCTCGATGGCACCGCTCGTCACTAGCCCACTGCCGACCAGCAGGACCGAAATCAAGAAGTAGTCGCGCATTAGCCGGCCGCGCTGGCGTCCGGCGAAAAGGCGAATGATCGGCAAATCTCTAAATTTCATTATTTAACTTTGTCACTCTCATCTGTAGCACGAGATGCGTGGTTTGTTCGAGCACCATTATCGAGGATGATCTTAGAAATCGTGCCATTTTCTCGAAGTTCTTTGTCGGTCGAATTAATTTGGTGAACGGAGTTGCCGCTTTTTGC
>DATLCH010000158.1:0-7053 GCA_035526465.1 Candidatus Limnocylindrales bacterium
ACGCGTTTATTTTAGAGAGCGTCGAAGGCAGCGAGCGCTGGGCGCGTTACTCGTTTCTCGGCACCCGTCCGCAGCGGATTTTCAAAGCCCGTGGTAACCAAGTCGAGCTGACCGAAAACGGCAAAACCAGGAAATGGCAAAGCGACTCACCATTGACAGCGTTGCAAGAACTGCTGAAGGATTTCCGTCCCGTGCCGGTGCCCGGTGTCCCGCCTTTTTTCGGCGGCGCGTTGGGCTACGTATCTTACGATGCCGTCGAACAATTCCATGGCATCGTCAATCGTAAAAAAGATCCGCTCGGCATGCCCGAAATCTTTTTCTTGTTCGTGCAAACCTTGATTGCCTTCGACAATCTCAAGCACACCATCAAAGTGATCGATAACGTCCAGGTCGATCCTGGGACAAATCTACGCCGGGCTTACGATGGGGCGGTTGCGACCATTCACAAGGTGATCTCGACCTTGCAAAAAAAACCGCGTGGCATCGAACCGCGCGATTTGAGCCCAGCGAGCGGCAAGCGCAAGTTCCGCTCCAACTTGACCCCGCAAGCATTTCAAGAGGCGGTTACCCGGGCCAAGGAATATATCAAAGCGGGCGACATCATCCAGACGGTCCTGTGCCAAAGACTAGAAACGGAAACCGATAGCGACCCGTTCGAAATCTATCGCGCGCTAAGATTCGTTAACCCGTCGCCGTATATGTATTACTTGGAAATGGAGGACCTGCGCGTCATCGGCTCATCGCCTGAAACCATGGTACGCCTCACCGGCGAAACGATCGAGCTGCGCCCCATCGCGGGGACGCGCAGGCGCGGCACTACACCGGAAGAGGAGCGCGATCTGGAATCCGAACTGCTGGCCGATCCGAAAGAACGCGCCGAACATATCATGCTGGTCGATCTCGGTCGCAATGATGTCGGCCGGGTGGCCGCCATCGGCAGCGTCGATGTCAACGAGCTCATGGCCATCGAACGTTATTCGCATGTCATCCATATCGTCTCCAACGTGCGCGGCAAGCTCGCCCCCGACAAGACTCCTTTTGATCTTTTCGTTTCGGCCTTTCCCGCCGGCACCGTTTCCGGCGCGCCGAAAATTCGCGCCATGCAGATCATCGCGGAATTGGAACCGCAAAAACGCAGCCTCTATGCCGGTGCGATCGGTTACTTTGGTTACAACGGCAATCTCGATACGTGTATCGTCATCCGCACCATCGTTATGAAAGGCAAGAAAGTTTTCATTAACGCCGGTGCCGGCATTGTCGCCGACTCCGACCCGGTGCTCGAATATCAAGAGACGTTGGCCAAAGCCCGCGCCATGTTGCGCGCGGTGGAGCTTGCTGAGCAGTGGAGGAAACGATGATTCTGCTCATCGATAACTACGACTCCTTCACGTACAACTTGTATCATTACTTGGGCGAGCTCGGCGCCACTGTCCGTGTCGTCTACAACGATAAAATCAGTCTCGAGGAGATCGCTGCCCTGCGTCCGGAAAAGATCGTCATCTCGCCAGGTCCGTGTACGCCCAAACAAGCCGGCATCTCTTGTGATGTAATCAATCGTTTCGGCGCGCAGACGCCAATTTTGGGTGTTTGTTTGGGCCATCAAGCGATTGGCGCCGCCTATGGCGGGCGGATTATCCGCGCGCCTACAGTCATGCACGGCAAGTTATCCGCAGTAAGCCACGACTTCAAAACCGTTTATCGCGGCTTAAAAAATCCGTTCGCAGCCATGCGCTATCATTCGTTGGTGATCGATCCTGAGAGCTTGCCCGTCGATCTCCTCGTCAGCGCTCGCACCGACGACGGCATAATCATGGGCGTGCGCCACAAAACTCTTCCCGTCGAAGGAGTGCAGTTTCATCCGGAATCGATTCTCGCCGAAGAAGGCAAAAAGCTCCTGAAGAATTTTCTGGACAGTTATTAAAAGATGAAGCTGTTGTGCTTCCAAGCCAAACGGTTCCACTGGAAAACCCATTCGAAAACGCTGCCGGAAGCGGCCGATCAGACAATCGACCAGGAGGTCAGTGAATCCGTCGTCGTTTTTCTCCATGCCGAAGCGGCGGACGGCGACGGCGAAAGAAACGTTTCCGTCATGCGCCAGACTCTCAAGCATATCAAGTGGCTCGCCAACAAGCGTGAGCTTAAAACCATCGTGCTCCATTCGTTCACTCATCTCGGTGGTGTCACCGCCCCCGCCGGGTTGGCCGAAACACTTATCGTGACATTGCAGCAACGCCTGAGCGAGACCGGCTATCAGGTCTGGACGACACCGTTCGGTTACTTTTGCGAATGGGACCTGAGCGTTTACGGCGAGAGTCTTGCCAAGGTGTGGAAAGAGATTCACTGATCGAGTCACTCCGCCGATCCTTAACCACTGATCTCGACGCAAGTTTTCCCGCCATGCTATACTCACGCAGAATTTGGGAGGAAATCCATGACTGCAAACACAAAACTTAATTGCTGGATAATAGCGGCAGCGATCTTCTTATTAGTCCCCTCGTGCAAGAAAACCGACCAGGCCGCCAGCCCAGACGATCTTCCCGATTTAAATAAGCAAATCCGCCCTTACGTCACGACCGATAACGCCAAGATCCGCACCGGGCCCGGGCCGCAGTTCCGCGGTATCGCTGACGTGCCCGCCAACGCCAAAGTCCATGTCGTCGGTCGCGATGGCGACTGGGCGCTGATCGTCTCGAAGAAAGGTAACGCACCGGGTTTTATTGAATTGGCAGCGATCAAGCCGGGTGAAGGTGAGCCCGAAAAACCGGAATTCGGCGAACCAGCTAAAGTCGAGGGTAAATACGAGGCCTTGGCTGACACACAGGTACGCAGCGGCCCCGGTCTGCATTATCCATCGGTTGCGGATATCGCCAAGGGCACCAAACTCAACGTCGTCGATGAACAAAAAGGCTGGCTGAAAGTCGAATCCAAGCGTGGCAACAAACCCGGCTACGTCGAATCGAGTCTGGCCAAACCGGTAAACGAGAAGTAGCGTTCGCGCAGTCGAGCTATAGCTTCAACAAGCGCACGGCTGTGCCACCGAGCATGTCTTCCCGATGTTTCTCGTTCAGCGGCAACTTCCGCACAGCTGCGACATAGTTGCGCAACTCGGTCATCCCCTTCCCCGTATCGGTATTGACCCCGGTGAAGTCTTGCGGATAGTCGCTGGCAAAGACCAAGCGCTCCGGGCGAATGCCTTCGAGGGCGCAGCGAAGCGCCGTCGTGCCGCCTTCGAATCCGGCCATGTCGAAGTACACCATATCGAAATACTCGGCGAATGGTTTCTTGAGCGTACCGAAGCGATAACCTTTGCCGACCAGCCGGTCTTTCACCGCGGCAATTCCGCCACCAAAGTGGGCCATGACAATTTTTAAGTTGGGATAACGGTCGTAGATACCACCGGCGATCAAACGCGTCGTCGCCACGGTCAAGTCGACCTCGCGCCCCAGGACGCGAGGCAAATCGTAATCTTGCAAATGCTCATAGCCAGTCGGCACTAAGGCCGGATGGACGAACACCGGTGCATCAAGCTCGCAGGCCAATTCATACAAGCCATACAGTTTCGGTGAGTCGAGCGAAAGGCCGTTCACCTGCGAGGTGATCGTCAAGCCGCGGAGCCCCAATTCGGTGATCGCCCGGCGAAGTTCAGTGCAAGCGGCTTCCCCCTCTAGAATTGGCGCCTGAGCCAAGCCGACAAAATGCCCCGGAAATCTCTTTTGAATCGCTGCCAAATCGTCGTTAATGAAGCGGCACTCTTCCATCGGCGCGGTCCAGCCAAGCAGGCAAGACAATACTGATACATCCACGCCCGCCTCGTCCATATCCTTGAGTTGCAACTCCAAGTCGTAAAGCCGCTGATGCATGGTCGTCGCCGGCAGACCGCCTTCCTGAAGCATAGTTCTACCTGTTTCCGAATAGAGTCCACGCTTTTTGGCCAACTCGACGGGAATATAGTGATGCTGAAAATCGACAACCATTTCCGACGCTCCTTCCTGAAATTGTCTAAATACCTAACACATCCGATTACGTCCAGAATTAGCAGCTTGGATGACCTTCACCACTGACACAGGTCGGGCTGGTAGTTCAACTAGATTAAATTTTGATGGAGTACTTCCGCCCGAATTAGTCTGCGCGATTCGGATGAATCATATTCTGCCCGGGAACGTATATTTCGTGTAGAAACACCAGTTCTGACTTGTCAGTTAAAGGCAGATCCCTAGACAAGCCCAGTCAACGTACCCGATATTCCGAGCCCGTGAAAACAGGAAGCGCAGGAAATTTGATCCGGATGAGGGAACCACGGTGCGATCATTACAGAGCATTCAGCGTCATGCCGGGAAGCTTGAGGACAAACGGCGCTGCGCTGTGGACCGGACTGTTAACAATTCCATGGCACCATCGTTGCTCAGAGCCGAGTGTGAAGATGAACTTCAACGAAAACCCAATAGGAATTTTATGTACAAAAAGTTTTACTTAGGTTTGAGCATCGGGCTCATAAGCTACATCGCCACTGGCCCAGCGATGGCCAACAGCTTGGTGTCTTTCGACTTTGACGGGTTGAGTAGCAAAGCATATCGCTCAAAGGATTACACAAGCGTCGAGTCGTACATGGAAAATATCTATGGCGAGGATATTTCCGTTAGCAAAGGAACAGCGGCGTTTAAAGGGAATTTCGCGCCGCTGACGAATTCTTTCGTTAGTAACATCGGTCAGCCCAGCAGCCCTGGCATGTACTTGCGCAACAGCGCCAACAAACCCATCGTGCTCGATTTCGGCACCAATGGAATCAGCTCATTCTCAGTTGACTGGAAGCTATTCAAGAACGGCAAAGGACTGACCATCCTGGCTGACGGCATCATCGTCGACCAACAGACCCTCCTAAAATCTCAAAAGAAAAGTGGTGCCGGCGGCAACCTTACACTGTATTTCGACGATGCGGTGCATCAGCTGCAGTTTGTCGGTCTTAAGAATACAAGGTTCGGCCTGGACAACCTGCTAATTAATTTGCCGGAGCCGGACGCCGGCGGCTTAGAAACTAGTTCACTCACAGAAGAATCCAACGGCAGTAACGAAGGCCAAGGCGATCCCGGAGAAAGAATTAATCCTTTGGAAAATATCGTCCCGCTCGTCGATACAACGGCGTCGGTGCCCGAACCAGCAAGTCTAGTGCTTTTGGTTGTGGGTCTATGCGCGGCGTGGTGGTCACGAAGATATGCCGTAAGTTCGTAGTCACACCCAACTGGTTTTTCCCGCCTTGTAGGACTTCTCGTCGCAAAGTTCACGTCCAGGTGCGCTGTTAATTTTCCTGGCATCCATTACTGCAGATTCCGCGCTCACGATTTAAAAGGCCCTGCACGATTCGATCCGTGACTCTGGCAGACACCAACAATTAGCGCGATCAAACCGAGCGGCACCAACCAGGTGAAGGCAAATTGCTGCGCCCCCGCGAGTGCTTGCCGTGACGACCAGAGCTTAGGTCCGCCATCGATCTCCATCAGCGCGACAGCAATGGTCGTGCCTATCGTCCCGGCGGCTGTGCCGAACGAACTCAGCATCGCCGCCAGCACGCCATAGTCATTCTGGGTTACCGACCCAAAGGCGACTTTCTGATTCGCCGGAGTGAAAACTCCAATGCCCGCGCCAAGAAGCCCCAACACAGCACCGACCCATGCAAAATGCGAATCGACGCCTAAGCATGCGTAACCGGCAATACCGACGACGATCAAGCCTATCCCAACCGCAGACACCGACGTGGCATCGAAGCGATCGGCTAACCGGCCGCTCAGCGGCGAAAGTAAGGCGGTGGACAATGGCAAGATCGCCAGCAGGAAACCCGCGCCAAGCGCACTCGCGCCCAAGACATTTTGTAAGTAGAGCGGCGCGGCCAAGGCGATCGGGTTGTGAATCATGTGACTCAGAATAACTGCGATCATGGCGGCGGACAATGCCTTGTTGCGGAAAATAGTCACGTCGACCAAAGGCCGTTGTGTGTGACGTTCAATTGCGACGAAGCTGGCAAGTCCGGCAGCGGCCACAGCGAACCAAGAAATAACCCACGGTGAATTCCAACCGAGGGCGGCGCCGAAGCTTAGGCCGATCAGTAACGACGGATAACCAATCAGCAACGCTACCGAACCCCATATATCAAATTGCTCGTGGCGCTGTTCACCGGCGCCGCGAAATATTTTTATCACCGCGACAGTGACGGCAGAGCCGACGACGAAATTCATCCAGAAGATCCAGGTCCAGCCACCCAATTGCAGCAAAAAACCGCCGACGCTCGGTCCGGTCATGCGTCCCACCGCGATGGCCGAAGCAAAGGTGCCAAGCACTTGACCACGCCGCTCGTTGGCGAAACTACTGGCTAACAACGCCGTCGACATCGGCAATGCCATCGCCAACCCAACCGCCATCACGGCTCGCGCCATTAAAAGCTGCGAAAACGACACCGCCAGCGCGCCCAGGCCCGCACCCGTGGCGTAAAGCGCCACGCCGATCTTGTAAAGCCGGCGCTGGCCGAGAATGGCGCCGGCGCGGCCGAAACAAAACGACAAACTGGAGATCGTCACTACACCCATGAGCGTGATCCACTGGATCTCCGACAAACTATTGCCGAACTGCTTTTGGATGGTCGGCAAGGCAACGCTGATGCTGCCGAAGCTGTTGAAGAACAAAAATGCCGCCAAGCAGGCTACCGAGAGGATTGCCCGTTCTTCAGCGATCGATAAAGCCGCGCCCGGCGCAGTCGTTTGATGTGGCGATATCATGGAAGAACATTTTGACGTAGTTTTCTTGGTCTATGTCAAGCTTTAGCTCCAGCGAACTGTGAAATAGGGCGTGCTTTTCCTGCAAATGCCACCAGCGCTTGGCTTAATCGAAGCGACACCGGCTTACAGTTTTCTCAGCCATTCACCAATTTGTGCGGCTCTGTTGAGCTGAACCGCGCCGAGCAGTGTCCGGCGTAGGGTTAAAATATCTCTAGAACTCCCTTGCTTTTCGGTCTGCACCAGCCTTTCTCCATCTGGCATGGGTTTAGCGTTGGTAAATTATCAAACC
>DATLCH010000186.1:0-7600 GCA_035526465.1 Candidatus Limnocylindrales bacterium
TTTGGCCCGTCGATACGCGACGAGCAGCAGCGCCGGCAGGCGCAGGCCTTCGGTCGATAACTAGGAACTGCGACCGCCGCTAAATGTGGTGACGCGGTAATCGTCCGTCGCCGTACCGAGCACCGCGATGGTGTACAGGAATTGTCCATCGCCTTCGCCTCTGACAGTGACAGTGACGAGTTTTTCGCCTTTCACCGGCGCAGCGCTGAGACCAGCAATCTTATTCGGGCGTCCGGAAGGATGCATTTGTTTGACCTTATCGGCGAAAATATTCATGGGTATGTAGTTGCGCGCCTTGTCGGCAAGCATGCCGTAACCTTGATCGAGATTGCCACGGACAAAAGTCGCCTCGGCGAATTCCAGGGCGCGTTTGGTCGCCAGGGCGGTATCGTGATCGATTTTGTCGGCGCAACCGCCGGCCATACCGAGAAACAGTAGAAGCACGCAAAAGATTCTCATAATAACTTTTCTCCGTCGACGCGGTGTTGCATTTCTCGAGCGCGCGAATCGCTCCGAGAGCAATCCTGAACCACTCCTGCTTAGCGGTTATAACTTGGCGGCAGCTCGGTTGCGAACGGTGGACGACGTAAGCGCGACGCGCAACTGGCATCTAATTCTTTCGCCGAGGCGCTGGCGGTGAATTGGACAATCAGCGAGCGGGCGCAAGGCGATGTGTAGCTATGCGGCGTGTTGCGTAATATCACTCGACGGCCATTGGGCAGTGTCTTGAGAGCCCGGGCGCCAAACTCTGCCGGCGTCACCGGGTCGATATCGCCGGAGAGCATGAGTATGGGTGTAGAAGCTTGCACCGGCTCAAAATATTGCGCGTCGATCTCGCCGCGCGGCCAATGGGCGCAGGCCTGCTGGTGGCGGCGCGTCCGATAGTCTCCCATGAACGTGCCGCCAGTGGCGCGGACTAGTTCCGCTTCGTCGATGAATGGCAGCGACTCCGAGCAGGTGACGCTCAAATAGGCGCCAAGATACACGCGAAATTCCGCCGGCGCAGCTGTCCTTGAGACCACTTGCACATAGGGGAGCCAATCTCCCTGGGCGGCGCTGTCGAGAATCAAAGGTAAGAGACTGAGCGTGCGGTGGCTATAGAGCAATGATAAAAGGCGGACGGCAAAAACGCCGCGCGACAGTGTGACCGCTTGCATGGCTTTGCTGGTTGGATGAAATACCTGAAAAGTCACCGCGCCGCTGTCGAAGGATCGCAAGAGCCGGGTAAATTTTGCTTCCAGATTGGAAAAAGCGCTATTGCAGACATCGTCTGCGGCGCAATCCTGTAACAGTCTGGAAATAGCCTGCTCCGCGCCTTGGGCGAAATGGAGCGGTATTTTCGCTGCCGGAGTAGTTACGCCGGCCAGAATCGCACTTCGCACGTGTTCGGGATAACGGCGGAGATATTCAAGGGCAGCCTGGGAACCATAGGAGATGCCGTATAAGTTGATCTTGTCGTAGCCCAAGGCGAGCCGAACCTCTGCGAGATCTTCGACGCCCAGCGCAGTGTTATAAAACGATAGATCGGCAAACTGTTCTAATTTCTCTCGGCACCGTTGAATGATCGCAGGATCGAATAATTCACTAAAGAAGTTCTGGAAATTTCCACGATCGCTAGGGAAGTCGCATTGCTGGCCGTTCGAATCGCCGGTACCGCGCATGTCGACGAAGACCAGATCACGATCGCGGCGCAACTCGCGCATGATCGCATCTTCACCGGCGCCTATGATACGCGCCGCACCTTGTCCCGGTCCGCCGGCTAAATAAAAAACCGGCTCGGCCTTGGGTTCAGAACTTCGCGCCGGCAGCACGACAATATTTAGCGCGATCACGCGACCGGATTTGGCCCGGCGATTTTCGTAGACTTGATGTTTACCGCAGAGCGCGGGCTCTTTGTATTTGGGCAAATTGCATGAGTTTAATTCTATAGTGGCTTGTCTTCTGGTGACGCTCGGAGAACTTGCCACAGTCGCGCAAGAGGAAGCAATCAACAGCGCGAGCATCACTGCGCACGGATAATTTTGCAGACATTGTTTGGAGAGCAGTACGGCCAAGTCTGCCTTGCTAGATCGGCCAGCGCAGCCAGTGCGCGATCGTCTTGCCCATAATCCATTCTTTGTCGCTTTCCGAAAGAAATTTGAGTTCTTCGGTGAACAGGGTGACGTTTTGCCGGTACGTAACCGGTGATTGCGACAGATCCGTGCCCCACATGATCCGCTGCGGCGAGAACGCGTCAAAGACTCGATGAATGTGCCGGTGCAAAGTGGGAAATGGATAGTTCTCGGCTACATAACAGGGGAGGCAGGAAGTTTTGACCGCCACGTTGGACATGCGAGCGAAGGTAAGTAACAGGTCGATGCCCGGCGCTAGATCTTTACCTTTCCACTGGACGTTCAAACCCATGTGATCGACGATCACGCGCAGGCCTGGATGGCGTTCAGCGATCTTACCGATGGCGGTTACGGCGAAGGGTGCAAAGATCATCACTGGAATATCGTAGCGCTCGCAGTCTGCCCAAAACCAATCGGCGGTGCCGTCGTCAAGAAACGAATGGGTGCCGCTGTGGCGAAAGCTGATGCGAAACCCTTTCATGCCGGGTTGTTCGAGCCAGGTCGGCAGTTTGTCTCTGCTCGCTACGTCGTTGAGCGGGACCTTACCCATCACCGCGAAACGGTCGGGATGTTTTTGCGCGGCTTCGAGCGCGTAGTCATTGCGATAGCCGTCCCATGATGGCGGCACCAAGATGGCGCGATCGACGTCGGCGCCGTTCATTTCGTCGAGCAAACGATCGTAGGTGAGTGGCACTGCCTGATGCGGTTTGGACGCGTCCTCTTTGATGTGCGGGCGCTCGGGCCTCTCGGCTTGCCAGACGTGGACTTGGGCATCGGTGATGTTCATAAGAGGCCGAGGTCAACAGACAACAGGCGATGGTAAAGATCAGACGAATGCATCACGAACGGATTACTTTCCGGCGTTGACCTGGCGCAGGACGCGATCGTCGAAGAACTGCGTCGGCTTCGCGGACTTGGCTTCAGGGATCGATTCCGAGAGAAAATCTAGCACACCTTGTAACCCCGGCTCCGAGGTCACCAATTCGCGGCGGAAACCAGCTTTTTTGAAAAAATCGTAGGTGCGGTCGAGTACGTCTGGATCGGTTTCGTAGGCGTATTTGCCGATGACCTTCATGGAGAAGCTTTTATCGGCGTAGAAACGCTCGATCCCGCTGCGCACAGCTCTCAGCAAAGGTAAAAGCTTGGCGTTCAACTCGTCGATGCGGCTTTTTCGCACCACTAAGCCGACGTTTTGATAGGGTTCGCCGATCAAGCTGACCAGCGAATGAAAGCCGTCCCGCTCCATTCTAAAACTTGCCGGCGGCGAACCGACACCGCCGGCGATCTGCCCCGCGTAAAATGCCGCGACGATCTGCGGACTGCTACCGAGCGGCCGAAGCTGCACGTCCTTCGGCGTGAGACCCATCCTTTTCAAAGCCACCATGGTTCCATAAGCAACAGGAGTTCCCGGTCGATCGGTACCGATAATTTTGTTTTTCAATTGCTCGGCGTTTTTGATCTCCGGACGGGCGTAAAAATCCCAAATCATGGTATTCAACAAGCCGGCGATGAACGTCACGTCGATGCCGCGCAGGGCAGCAGTGACTACGGGAGCGGCAGAGACTTCAACAACATCGATTTCGTTGGCGAGCAGTGCCGGGATAGCACTGGTGGATTGCATGGAAAGCACTTCGATTTCCAAATTTTCCTTGGCAAGCGCGCCAGAATCTTTGGCCATCCAGAGCGGCGCCATGGTCGATGAAGTGCTCAAATAAGCGACCCGCAGAGGCCGGGATTGGCGCGAAGACTGTGCCGAGCTCTTCTCGGGCGATAACGCGGTGAGTAAGCATCCAACGACGATTAGCCCTGTCAGTTGTCGGCGGATCGCATCACCCGCGGTGACAGAAAACATCCGATGCCCTCCAAGCTTGGAACATATTTGATCGAGCAGGTTAATTGAATCTTAAAATAGGCAGGTCACTTAATCGCGTCAAGGCCAAATAGCGCACTAATTTTCCTACAGCCACTGAAGGCTTCTAGCCGATTATTTGGTTTGAGCGCACGTTTGTGGCCTCTCGTACCGCCAGAACCGCAGTAATTCTACCAGGGATTACACTTATGTACTCCGGGCTATCGTCGGCCTCAGGGTTGCTCTGGAACCAAGCGAGTGCTTTGAGCCGCTGAACCCGATGGTTAACCTTTTTCCGGCGTCGTCGTCTATCAAGGTGTTCAGATTGAGAAGGGAGATGCCCATGAAAAGCTCTTGCGAATGCCTGTTTGGAGTAGGTTTAGCGATACTTGCGCTGTTGATATTGCTCACCGTTAACCGATCTTGGGAAACATCCCATTCCCCCGTGAGTGATAGCCAATCAAGCGTCACCGACCTGGGCTTGCGCGTCTCGATGCAGCGTTAGGTCTCGCGACTCGATTTCGTGCTCCGTGGTTTTCACAAGTAGTGTGAGCTACGGCATCGCCGGCTTCACAACTACGTCACCCGATTCCTTCTCAGCGATAGTCACGCATCTGCCAAGGCGTGAACACGACCACCTGAGTCGGCGGCGGTAAAACCGATTTACTGAAGGTCGACTTGTTGCTGTTCAAGTATTTATTCGGAAATCCCTTAACGAACATATCCAGCAGTGCGGTGTTCTCGCGATAGTGCATCGGGATGGCGATCTTGGGTTTGAGTTGCTGTAATACTTCGCGGGCGGTATCCGGCGGCATAGTGAACATACCGCCAATCGGGATCATGGCGATGTCCACCTTGCCGAAGGCTTTGATCTGTTCTTCGGTCAGTTTGTGTGCCAAATCCCCCAAATGGGCGACGCAGATGGTGCCTAAGTCGAAGACGAATGCAGCGCCTTTAAGCGCGTTACCGAACTGCTGTTGATAGATGGGAACCGTATAGACCAAGACGTCTTTGACCGTCGTGCTGACCTTGTTCCACTCAGCGCCGTAATTGCCCAGGCCGCGTAAAATCACCGGGCCATTTTTAGCAATCTCGACAAAATTATGGTTTGGATGCTCGCGGCCGACGGTAATCGCATGGGGCGAGAGCTCGGGTGTCGGATAGAAGCCCGGAGTTACCGGGTCGGTAATAATTTTGGTGCCCCTCGACGAGGTGATCTGAAAAAAATTATGTCCGAAAAACTCGATGGTTACGTCGGGCTCGGCGGCGTAGGCAGGTTTGAACCAGCTGCGCGCGACGTCGAGCTCACGGCAGGCAGAATAAGCAGGGCCGGAATTTAGCGCCGAAAGCAGAAGCATGAGCGCAGCTAAAGTTTTGCTCATCTCTAACCTCTAGCCTGCGGCGAAGCGCGGACCGAACTGTTCGGCGCGAAAAAAATCAGCGACGTATTCGGTCGCGGGATGACGCACTAGATTCTCCGGTGTGTCGGCTTGTTCGAAGCGTCCGTCGTGCATGACCGCGATGCGGTCGGCGAGGGCCACCCCGTCGGCCAGATTGTGTGTCACATATAAGGTCGTCAGGCGATTTTCTTTGTGAAACGATAAAATCTCTTGGCGCATCTTAAGTCGATTCGGTGGATCGATGTTGCTCAGCGGTTCGTCCATGAGCATTATTTGCGGCGCGGTGACCATCGCTCGGCCGAGAGCGACTCGCTGCTGCTGGCCGCCGGAAAGTTCGGAGGGTTTGCGCTTGAAGAATGTCTCGTCAATGCCAATTTTCCAAGCCAACGGTCGGAGGTATTCGGCGATTTTTTCGCTCGACCATTGTCGCACCTTCAAGGGTAGCGATAGATTCGAATATTTGCTCTCTTCGAAGACTTTCATGTGCGGCCACAGCGCGTAATTTTGAAAAATCATCTGGACGTTACGTTTGCCCACGGGCACGTCGTTGACGGAAACGCCGCCGATAAAAATATTGCCGCTATCCGGCGACTCGAGCCCAGCTACGAGCCGAAGTGTGGTCGTTTTGCCGCAGCCGCTCTCACCGACGATAACCATGAACTCACCGGCGTTGACATCGAGATTCGCTTGATCGACTGCAGCATGGCCGCCGAAATGTTTGGTCAGTTTGCGTAAGGAGAGTGAAATCACAGAGGCATGCTAGTACAAGCTCGCAGACGAGACAATAACAGATCGGAGCGATGTTGTTGCAAATCCAAGACGCTCAAAATGTTCAAGTGCTCGGGTAAGCTGCTATTGAGAGATCGAGGAGATGGTGACAGGGGCTAGTCATTGATGATCTCCTTGGATATATTGGCGCCACTCGACTGCGAAATCATGGGAGGACTTATGGTTGGGTTACTTGAACCAGAGGCATTGATTGCCGATTTGCAACAAACGCTGCAACAGCGCCATCCGCGGCCCCATCCGATCCGCCAGTTGCTTCTAAGCGGCCGGCTCACCAAAGAGCAATTGCAATGGTGGGCACGCAATCAATTCCATGAGTTTCGAAACATCCACCGGTTTTTCGGGATCCGCTATCACAAGTGTCCGATCCCGGAGCTGCGTCGCATGTTGTTGGAAAACATGGTCGAGGAAGAGGGCGAAGATTTGTTTGGCGGCAAGTATCCGAGCCATCGCGAGCTCTGGGTGCAGTTCGCCAACGGTATCGGTGTCGCGAGCGAGGATATTCTTAATTACGAGCCTTTGCCCGGCATCCGCGCCGCGTTGGAAATGTACGTGTCGCTGGTGCAGCAAAGCCATTGGGCGGTAGCCATCGGCACCGGGCTGGTATTCGAGGGCGGCGGTCCCAAGCGCATGAAAGAGGAGCGCGAAGCCATCGAGAAGTATTACAGTTGGGTTCCCGTTGATTGCCTGGATTTCTTTCGCGCCCACGAGTACCACGACGAAGGTCACGGCGACATGGTCACAAACGTGATCAAGCAGCACTGCATGGAAGAAAAGCTGCAAGCTGAGATGCGCGAAGCGGTGCGCCAGCGCGGCGATATTATGTGGCTGCAGAACGACTGCATTTACAATGCCTTTGTCCGGCCGCAGTTGCCCGGTGAGGTTATTCGGGAGATCGAAGGCAGACTTGAGTAGTGGTAGTCATACGGTTCGACTACCCGTGATCGACCATGACTGAGAAGATCATCGATTTTCGAAGCGATACTGTGACCAAGCCGTCGGCCGCCATGCGCCGGGCGATGGCGGAGGCGGAGGTCGGCGACGATGTTTACATCGAAGACCCGACTGTCAATCGCCTGCAGGACCGCGCTGCGGAGATATTTGACCGGCAGGCAGGACTGTTCGTGCCGTCGGGCTCCATGGGCAATCTCACGTGCATCATGGCGCAGACCGCGCGCGGCCAGGAAGTCGTCTGCGACGCAGCGGGCCATATTTACAATTATGAGATGGCTTCCATGGCCGCATTGGCTGGCGTATTGCCTCGAGTGATTTCGACCAGCGACGGCATCTTGACCTGGGAGGACATCGCGCCGGCGATTCGCGAGAAAACTTACACCCGCCCGCAGACGGCGCTGATCGCCCTAGAGAACACGCACAATATGGCTGGTGGCACGGTCTATCCGACGCGGCTGGCGCACGCGATTTGCGACAAGGCCCACGAGTCGGGGCTGAAA
>DATLCH010000190.1:0-3462 GCA_035526465.1 Candidatus Limnocylindrales bacterium
CCAATAGACGGCCTGGCCGGGCCGACATAACGAAAACCAAGTCCGAAAGAAACACCGCTTCCTGAATGCTGTGCGTGACGAAAAGAACCGTTTTTTTGCGTTCTTCCCAAATGCGCATCAGCTCGATATCGAGCTCGTCGCGAGTCATGGCGTCAAGCGCACCAAACGGTTCGTCCATCAACAAAAGCTGCGGATCGGTGACCAATGCACGGCAAAGTGACGCGCGTTGCTGCATGCCGCCGGAAAGCTCGTGCGGATACATCTCTTCGAACCCTTCCAAACCGACGAGTTTGATCAAGGCATGCGCCTTGTCGGTAAAATTAGCAGCGTTGAGCTTGGCGAACTCCACCGGCAACAACACATTGCCGAGAACCGAGCGCCATTTGAGCAGCACCGGCGCTTGGAACACCATGCCGACATTTTGCAGCGGGCTGTCGACCTGACGGCCCGCCACCATGACGCCGCCCGATGATGGCGGCATCAAGCCCGAGATGATTTTCAACAAAGTGCTTTTGCCGCAGCCGCTCGGCCCTACGATAGAAACGAAATTACCCGATTGAATGTCGCAAGAGACATTATCCAACGCCGTAATTGTCCGAGTACCGGTAAGAAAAATCCGCGAAACTTGTTGGACTGCGATCAGCGGCGGCACGTAAAGACTTTCGGCTGGGCGGCGCTTAACGCTTGATGAATTGATTGGTGTAGACTTCTTTGGCCGCCACCTTGCGGCCGACGTCAAAGTACTCGTTGACCACCTTGACGGTTTTCTCCATGATCTCCGGCTTCATAAAGCCCATGCCCACATTGACCGATTCCAGCGGCAAAAACACCTCCGTTAGCGCGTTCTTGAGCTGCTGCGTGGTCAGCAAGGAATCGAGCTCGGGTTTATGCTTGAGCAGGATTTTCAACGCCTCTTCCTGATTGTCGCGCGCGTAACGCAATCCTTCCAAAGTTGCCTCAACATAGGCACGGACAAATTCCGGACGCTTCTTAACGTCCTCATCTTTGACGATCAAACTCGTGCCGTAAATATCCAGACCGGTATCTTTCATGAACACGCGAGTAAGCTTGACGCCAACCTTTGCCGCCGCCTGTTCGGCAACCTCATCATTGGAAGCCCGGAACATGATGATGAAGTCGGCTTTTTTAGTCGCCAATGCGGCCGGCTGAATCGGCGCCGCGGTTTCCTGAATCTTGATCGCCTTGAAATCAATTTTATTGATGCGGGCGTAAGCCGGCATCAGATACCACTGCGCCTGACCGGGGCTTATCGCCAGCGACTTGCCGGGTAGATCCTTTATGCCTTTGATCACGCCCTCATCGCGCCATAAGATAGTCGCACCGACATATCCGAACTGCGCGGCAGCTTGCACCGGCGTACCGCGCGATTTGGCAACGATCATGGTTGCGGCATCGGCAAAGCCAAAGTCGGCGCCGCCGGAACCGATCGTGCGGACGGTATCCGCAGAACCGGTGCTTGCCAGAATTGTCGCTGCCAAGCCGCGCTTGGCGTAAAAACCTTTTTCCAGTGCGACATACCACGGCGCGTGCTTGCCGCCGATAATGAAATCCATGCGAATGTTTGCCGGTGTCAGTTCAGCGCCCTGCAATATTCCCGCGCCCGCTAACGCTGCGGTTAAGACCGCCGATAGCGATATTCTAAGAATAAATTTCATGAGTGTCCTCCACAGACGAGTAATCAGAACGAACCTTCAACTTCGCGCACCGCAGCGCTCCAGGGCGCGAGCTTTCTTTGGCAGAGTTCCGCCAACCAAAAGAGGCCCAAGGACAACACTGCGAGAATCAGCAAAATCACCAACGCAAACGCGGTGTCCAAACTATAATTAGCTTGGAGCACCAGATAGCCTAATCCTTCGTTAGCAGCGACGAACTCGGCGACGATGGCACCGGTGACCGAGAGCACGATGGCGACTTTGATGCCGGCGAACATGTACGGCAGCGAGTTAGGCA
This sequence comes from Candidatus Limnocylindrales bacterium, assembly GCA_035526465.1. Classification (GTDB taxonomy): domain Bacteria; phylum Desulfobacterota; class Binatia; order UBA9968; family UBA9968; genus DP-20. The sequence goes on from DATLCH010000190.1 coordinate 1,972, forward strand.
AGCGAATCTTTTTGAAGACGTCCCACGCCGAGCCGCGGTTGATACGTGCCAGCTCCAACAGTTCGGGCTCGACTTCTTTCAGTCCGACCACCGTATTCACAACGATTGGAAAAAACGCCACTAAAAAGGCAATGGAAATTTTCGAGAAAAGACCATAACCGACCCAGATCACCATCAGTGGCGCAAAGGCGCTCTTGGGCATGGCGTAGAGGATTACGATCAACGGATAGATGGTGTTCTGCAAGTGGCGTGAATAGACCACTGAGATGGCGAAACCGACGCCCAGTACCAGCGACAAGGCAAAGCCGCCGAACGCTTCAATAAACGTAATCAGGGAATGATGACCGAGGATCGGCAGCTTTTTTATAAATGCGCTATACAGGTCGCGCGGCGGCGGTAAAATCAACGCAGGAACCTTGATGACTTCGACGAGAATCTCCCACAAAATTAACAACACAATGAAGAAGATCACCGGTTCGGCGATGTTTTTCCAGGAAGTTTTCACAGCTGCACTGGCGCCGACGTTAATGGAAAGGCTGGATGGAGTCAACAAATTGCCTCGGTCAAGACTTCCCTTCGATAATACAATCTCGGTGCACGAGAGTAATCGTAAAGTTTGCGCCTACCAAGCGATGTGTTAGCAATGAATGAAGGAGTCGCTCAAACACGCACGCGATGGCACAAATAACTTTCACACCTGGTGAGCTCTACGATGCTTGGCCGGTGCTCTCGCAGCCCGAACGAATCGAGGGCTTTGAATTCTTGCGACGAGACGATGCCGAATCGTTTTTTCTGCAATTGAATCTTCGCGAGCGAACCCGTTTAGTGCTCGGTCTGCCGCCCAACGAGCGGCGATTATGGATGCGGCTGCTCGCTCCCGACGACGCCGCCGATCTCATTCAGGAAGCGCCGGCGAACCAGCGAACGGCGCTGCTTGAGTTACTCGACGCCGCCACCCAGCGCGAAGTCAAGGGACTCCTCGATTACGCCGAGGACGATGCCGGCGGCTTGATGAATACCCGTTATTCGCGGCTTCGACCCGAGATGACGGTCGGCGAGGCGATCAGCTACCTGCGCCGCGACGCGCAGGCGCGGACGCGCACGACGTACTACGCCTACGTCGTCGATCATGAAGAGCGCTTGCTCGGAGTTATCACGTTTCGCGACCTGATTGTCGCTCCGGCCGATAAATCGGTTCGCGAAATTATGCGCACGCAAATCATTTCAGCCAACGAAGAAATGGACCAGGAGGCGCTGAGTAAACTATTTATGCGGCATCACTTATTGATGATCCCCATCGTCGATGACGCCGGGCATATCAAAGGGATCGTCAGCGTCGATGACATCGTCGACGTTGTCCAGGAAGAAGCGAGCGAAGACATTCAAAAGGTCGGCGGTATGGAAGCGTTGGACGCTCCCTATCTGCAGATCGGCTTTTGGCGAATGGTGAAGAAGAGAGCCGGCTGGTTGGCCATTCTCTTCGTGGGCGAG
>DATLCH010000010.1:0-3938 GCA_035526465.1 Candidatus Limnocylindrales bacterium
AGAGTGTAACCGTGACTTTTCCCGACAGCGACGTTACGCCTTACGACAAATCCACGAGTTCGAGCCGTGCGACGTTTCACATGGGCAAAGCGGCGCAATTGGCATGTGCCAAGATCCGTGAGGAATTATTTCGCGCGGGCGCGAGAACGCTCGAAGCGCGCGGCGAAGATCTTGAGCTGCGCGACAATCGATTGCAAGTCAAAGGCGTGCCCGAGAAAAATTTAACCTACCCACAACTCTTCAAGGCGATCTATGGCGAAGCCAGCGGCAGCTTGTTCGGCAGCCATACGCTGCGCACCGAAGGAGGCGTCGACGCTGTCACCGGCCAAGGCAAAGGATCGTCGTTCTGGTTCTATTCAGCAGCCGGAGCCGAGGTCGAAGTCGATACCGAGACCGGCAAAGTTCGCATATTGCGCATGACCACCGCCGTCGATGTCGGCAAGGCGATCCATCCCTTGCAATGCAATCTGCAAAACGAAGGCTCCGCCCTGGCCGGTCTGGGCTCGGCGCTTTTTGAAGAGATGCTCTACGACCGCGGCCAGCCGATCAACAGCAGTTTTCTCGATTATCTCTTGCCATCGATGCTCGATCATCCCGGTGAGTTTCAATCCGTGCTGGTCGAGACGCCCCATCCCGACGGTCCGCACGGCGCCAAGGGTATGGGCGAGGCCGCTCTGCCGCCCATGGCACCGGCAATCGGCAACGCGATCGCGAACGCATTGAGCGGCGTGCGCGTGCGCGATCTTCCCGTGAAGCCGCACAAGATTGTCGCGGCATTAAATGGGTCGCCGGGAGACACACTGAAATGACGCTCGCCATCGCCGCCACGATCAATGGCCAACGCGCAGAGTTCGGCGTTTTGCCGCATCAGACTCTCTTGGAATTCCTGCGTGACGACCTAAAGCTCAAAGGCGCTGTCGAAGGCTGCAGCGTCGGCGTCTGCGGCTCCTGCACGGTACTCCTCGATGGCAAGCCCGTCAGTTCTTGTTTGACTCTTGCCAGCAACATCGAAGGCAAAGAGGTTACGACGGTCGAGGGACTCTCGCAAAACGGCGAACTCGACCCGGTCCAACAAGCCTTTTTAAAGCACCAAGCCTTTCAATGCGGCTTCTGCACGACGGGCATGATCATGGCGGTCAAGGGACTTCTCAATGCGCACGCGCATCCGAGTGAAGAACAGGCACGTGATTATCTGTCCGGCAATTTGTGCCGCTGCGGCACCTACAAAGAAGTATTAGCGGCGGTACAGGAGCTGAGCGGCAGATAGTGCTGCCAAGAATCAACGGACATATGAATACCGACGACGAGCCATTGGAGCGGGGCAAATGAAGTTTTTACTGTTGTTTTCGCTGTTCGTTGTCACACTCTTGCCATTGAACCCGATGCTAGACGGCGCCGAAACGGCGGCAGCAACACCCGTTCAGCTGAAATGGCTCGGCACCGCGGGCTGGGAGATTCGTGTTGCTGACGTGGTGATTCTAGTTGATCCATTTCTCACTAGACGCGAGGCGGCAGCCGGCGTCGAATGGAAAACTAACGAAGAGGAGGTGAACCGAATTATCACCAAGGCTGACTTCATCTTCGCTGGTCATAGTCATGCCGATCACATCGCCGATATTCCCGTCATTGCCAAACGCTTCGGTGCCAAAGTGATCGGCTCGAGAACAACAACCAACATCGCTTTGACCGCAGGGATAGACAAAGCACAACTGATGACCATCCGTGGCGGTGAGAAACTGGAGTTCAATGATTTCTCGGTTCAAGTAATCGAAAGTCAGCATGGCGTACTCAACCGCGGTGGTCGCCGCCGGCAGCCCAAACCCGAAGAGGTTTTGCGTCCCTGGAGCGGAGCCATCAATGGCGATGCCTTTGTCGAGGGGGGCAGCTATCTCTATTATTTCAGTTTCGGCGGTTTACGCTTACTGCACCAGAGCACCGGCAATTTTATTGAAGAGAACCTCACGGGGTTGCAGCCCGATGTCGCAATCCTCGCGGAGAACGGCAACTACCATTGGAACGATGCGCTGAAAATACTGCGGCCCAAAACCGTGATCATTCACCATTACGATGAATGGCGCACCCCTTTCACCGATGGCATACCCGATTCGAATAGACGAAGAGCCCAACGTTTTGAACGACTGATTAAATCATGGAACAAGCAAGTCAAAGTGATCATTCCGGAGCTCCTCGAACCGTTTGATTTGCCGCAGTAATCATAAACCATCCGTATGTCTGCCGACATTTGTTATTGGAAACACGACATCGAGCCGAGCGACGCTTTCCCTTGCTACGACGGCAAGACCAGGGTGTGTAGCCGCTGTTGCGTCGAGCATTGCCCGAAGGAAACACCAGAGTGGTTCGGCGCCTGCGCTCGCGCCGGGCATCCCACTTGGCCAAGCGTCGACCGCGGCCGCCGAGTGCCTTCGAAACTGGTGGTTTTAGAATCCTATTGGGACAGCCGCTTGTTTCAGACTAAAAGCGTCAAGGGTTTCTTCGAGTCCATGGGACCGCTGCTCGATCCGCCGCTCCAACTCGCTCACCGCTTCGTCGAGTCGCAGCGCGGATTGGCCCATTACACCGCCAAGCCCGACGGCCTGCTTTGGCGCGATCCCGGTGCCGGCGATGCACCGATCTTCTATCTCGCTTTTCATGGCGCGCCGAGCCAAGTGATTTCGGTTTTGGATTCCATCGGCGAGCAGGAACTGTGCGACGCTTTCACCGGCTTCGGAGTCAAACCCAATCTAGTGTATTTCGCCGCATGCAGCGTCCTGCGCGATTACAAAGGCAGACAATTCGCCAAAAAGTTTCTCGAAGCCTGCGGCTGCCGCGCTGTGCTCGGCTACACCACCGACGTCAATTGGATGCTCAGCCTGGTCACCGACATACTGTTTCTGCACCGCTTCTACCGCGACGATGATCCATGGAAGAACTTGCGCAAGATCTACGAGTCAGTGCTAAATGACTTCAAACCGGCCGGAGAAATCGGCTGGACATTGATCGAAAACAAATCCAAATCGGCTTAATCCGCCCTCATGCGTCAGCTTTAAGAACACCCGATAACTTGCTAGAAATAGTTGGAAGTCGGCCTCTTACTACTGCCGCACTCGACTTCGCCATATCACGATCATAAGGATTGCAACACCATGCTGAGAGCCGGAATCGTCGGTCTGCCCAACGTCGGCAAATCGACACTGTTTAACGCCATCACCCGCACGCGCAAGGCGGAGGCGGCCAACTATCCCTTTTGCACCATCGATCCCAATGTCGGGATGGTTACCGTGCCCGACGGCCGCCTTCAAGTTTTGCAGCAGATGGTCAAAACCAACGTGGTCATTCCGGCGGTGATCGAGTTCGTGGACATTGCCGGGCTGGTCAAAGGTGCGAGCCAAGGCGAAGGGCTGGGCAATAAATTTCTCACCCATATTCGCGAGGTCGATGCCATCGTCCAAGTCGTGCGCTGCTTCGAAGACCCCGACGTGCACCATGTGTCGGGGAACATCGATCCGGTGCGAGACATCGAAGTCATCAATACCGAACTCATGCTTGCCGATCTGGAAACCGTGAAAAAGCGCCGCGAGCGGATCGCCAAAGAGATCAAACGTGGCGACAAGTCCGCCGCCATCGAAGATGCCGTCTTGGTGAAAATCGAAAATGCGCTCGACGCCGGCAAACCGGCTCTGACCGTCGACCTCACGCCGGAAGAACACGCGTTGTCCGCGCAGTTTTTCCTGCTGTCGGACAAGCGCACTATTTTTGCCTGCAACGTCAAAGAATCGGACCTTGCCACCGCCGACCAAAATCCCTACGTGATAAAAGTTCGCGAATACGTCAAGACGCATTTAGCCTGTGAAGCGGTGGTCATCAGCGCGCAGATCGAGAGCGATCTGGTGGACTTGGAAACGGCCGAGGCCGAGTTATTTTTGAAAGAACTGGGCGTG
>DATLCH010000198.1:0-4365 GCA_035526465.1 Candidatus Limnocylindrales bacterium
AAACCGTGCTGCCGTACTATCGGCGCTTCATTACGGCATTACCTAGCGTTCAGTCGCTCGCGCGCGCGCGATTGCAACGAGTTCTGCGCTTGTGGTCGGGGCTAGGCTACTACCGGCGCGCCGAGAATCTGCATCAAGCCGCGCGCCAGATCATGCGCCAGCATAGCGGCGTGATGCCGCGCGATTTCGATCACCTGCGCGCCTTGCCGGGTATCGGCGACTACACCGCCGGCGCGCTGCTGAGCATCGCCTTTGGCAAGAAATATCCCGCCATTGACGGCAACGTGCGGCGCGTGCTGAGCCGTCTGTTGCTGACAAAATCACATGAAAAGATTCATTCTTATGCCGCTAAACTAGCGAAAACATCCGATCCAGGGAATCTCAACCAAGCGTTGATGGAACTCGGCGCAATGATCTGCATACCCAACCAACCGCAGTGTGACAATTGCCCCGTGGCACCCGACTGCCGCAGCCGGCAGCGGCTGGGCAGTCGATTGGAAAAAATCCCAACGGCAAAAATGACTTTCCGCGACGTCACTTGGCCGCTGGCCATCGTCTCGTATCGAGGGAAGATTCTCCTGCGGCGCCGGCGAGCCGATGGCTTACTGGCCAAATTGTGGGAACTTCCGGGTGCTGAGATTAATGCGCATGAAAAACCGGAAGGCGTTGTCACGAGAGAACTAAAACCGCTTGCGGTCACCGGCCTGGTGCCGCGCCGCTTGGGCGAGCTGCGCCATAGCATTACCAATCGGCGCATCCATGCGCCGGTGCTGCTTTACCGTTGGCCGATGAACCAACCTGGGCCCGAAATCAAAGCCGAGTGGCATTGGGTCGTACCAAACGAGCTGCAACGCTATGCGACGTCGTCGATGACCACCAAGGCAGTAAAGTTATTTCTCCAACATGAAAAGAATTCTGCTTAGCTCGTTTTTGGCAACCCTCCTGGTCAGCGGCGCGTATTACTTTTATTTCTCGTTGCCCGACGTTTCGCTGCTCAAGCAGAAGAACCCCGCCACCACAGCGCTGATGGAACTGCGCGACCGCGAGTACCAGCAGCAAAACAGTCGCCCCCGGCGCCAGCAAATCTGGGTATCCTACGGCGCCGTATCCGAGCACGTCAAAAAGGCGATTCTCGTCAGCGAAGACGCGGCGTTCTTCAGCCACAAGGGCGTCGACGTAACCGAGCTCAAAGCCGCACTCAAGAAGGATCTGGAGACTCTCAGCTTCAGCCGCGGCGGCAGCACGCTCACCATGCAACTCGCCAAGAATCTCTATCTAAATCCGTCGAAAAATCCGCTGCGCAAATTCAAGGAAATTATTATCGCGCACCAGTTGGAAAACGCTTTGTCCAAACGGCGTATCTTTGAAATTTATTTGAATATCGTCGAGATGGGGCGCAACGTTTATGGTGTCGAAGCGGCGGCGCAACACTACTTTGGCAAGTCCGTCGCGGCGGTCGATCTGGTCGAAGCGGCGACACTCGCCGCCCTGCTGCCGAGCCCGCGCAATTCCAAACAGCGCAGCCTGGCGGCGCGCCGCAATATCATATTGAACCGCCTCGCCAGCGTCGGCTATCTGAGCCCGAGCGAAAATCGACAGGCTCAAGAGCTCCCCCCGGCGAAGAAGGCTGAAGAAGCTGATGTTGAATTGCCGGCAAACGATTGAGTGTCACCTTGCGAATACTTGATCAATAGGCGACGCTAAACGATAGTTGGTATCTTTTTCTAGCAGGAAAAATCCCCGCCGTTCTAAACGGAGCCTCTTCCGGCCTGATCGGCTCGGCATCCAGGATGTTGTCAGACCGAACACGGATTCCGCTTTGACGACTGAGCAATACGCCGCAGCAGTACAACCTTTTTTCCACCCTATCGTCTAAATAAACGAGGGAAGAAAGGAGCCACCAGAAATGGAAAAACCCAGCAACCGCAGAATCGACACGACCTTGGGAGACTTGATCGCCGCCGCCAGTGAAGTTGCCTTCGAGTATTCCGACAACGACAAACAGGCCTATAAGCTGGCTCAAGTCGCGCTCATGGAATTAATCAAGAAATCAGCTCATCCGATCGATTTTACTGACGAATTCGAAACTCTCTCAACCTCCTCCTCAGTCATCCACTAGCCATCCCGCCGGCGCGCCGGAGCCCACCGCGGCTCCGGCCGCGCAGTTAAAGGGCACATTCACAGCTTGGGGAACTTTGGCCGACGAGCTGAATAGCAAAATTAGTTGCAACTGCTGCCGTCCAAATGTCATCTAATTAGCTAGCGAATGCAGACATTCGGATTTATTCCGAAGCTGGCTGAGGAGATCGCAAAATATGGTACGCCTCGCGGCTGTTACAACGGCTCTCGCTTTGACACTAGTGTTGGGGGCGGCTTGGCCGCGCACCAGCACGGCACTGACCAGTGGAAGACCGGCAGCGGATTTCGCGGCTGATAACTGGATCAACAGCACACCGCTCACCGTCGCGAGCCTCAGGGGCCGAGTAGTCCTAGTCGAGTTTTGGACTTATGGCTGAATCAACTGTAGAAACATCATCCCGCAGTTGCGGGTTTGGCATGACAATTACGCGCCGGCCGGATTGACCATCGTCGGTGTCCACTCGCCGGAATTTCCCTGGGAGAAATCTTTGGATCGGGTGAAAGACGCGACCTCGCGTTTGGGCATTAAATTTCCCGTGGTACAAGACAATAACTTCGCCATTTGGCAGCGCTACGGCGTCCGGGCCTGGCCTACTATTGTGATGGTCGATAAGATGGGCATAATCCGTTACAGCCATATTGGTGAAGGCGCCTACGGCAAAACCGAGTCGATGATCAAACGACTCATCGCCGAATAACTGCGCAAAGATATTCGAAGGAGATTCCATGCTCATCAAAAAGCCCGCCGATATCAAAGCAGCGGAGATCACGCCCAAAGAGCACTACTTGAACCGCCGGCAGTTCATGCTTTCGGCGTCTGCCCTGGCGCTCAGCACTGGAGCATTTCTTGGCGGCGTAGACATCGGTGAAAACTTCGGCAATGTCTTCGGCGCCGAAAAATTGGCCAACGTCAAGAAAAGTTCGTTCAGCACCAACGAAAAACTCAACTCGCTAAAAGAAATCACCAACTACAATAATTTTTATGAACTCGGCACGGACAAGGAAGATCCGGCAGCCAACGCAAAGTATCTCACCCCCACCCGTCCGTGGGCAGTTTCGGTCGAGGGCGAGGTTAAAAAAGCCAAAACTTACGACATTGAAGAGCTGATTAAATTAGCGCCATTGGAAGAGCGAATCTATCGCCTGCGTTGCGTCGAGGCCTGGTCGATGGTAATTCCGTGGATCGGCTTTCCTCTAAGTTCGCTGATCAAGCTGGCCGAGCCCACCGGCAATGCCAAGTTCATCCAGTTCGTCACCCTCAACGATCCAAAACGCCTCCCCGGGCAGAAGATACCGACACTGGAATGGCCCTATGTCGAGGGCTTGCGTATGGATGAGGCGATGCACCCGCTGACGATTCTTACTGTGGGACTCTACGGTGAGGTCTTGCCGGCGCAGAACGGCGCGCCGATTCGTCTCGTGGTGCCGTGGAAATACGGTTTCAAGAGCATCAAATCCATCGTCAAAGTCCGCTTCGTCGAGAAACAACCGGCTGCTTCGTGGAACACGATGCAACCGCAGGAATACGGCTTCTACTCTAACGTGAATCCCGAAGTCGATCACCCGCGCTGGACCCAAGCCACGGAACGGCGTATCGGCGAATTTCGCCGGCGCAAAACCCTGATGTTCAACGGCTACGCTGAGCAAGTGGCAAGCTTGTACAGCGGCATGGACCTGAAGAAGTTCTATTAAGCCAACGGAGAATGGCTAATTGACAATTGATAATGTCAGAACGGATCCATAGCTGAATTTCTCGGGCACGGCCGTTCTTTCATTCTCCATTCTCCATTCTCAATTTTCCATTATCGATTCCTTCCAATGCTCTCCTACCTGAAACCGCTGTTATTCATCGCCTGCTTGGTGCCCCTCGCCCAGCTTGGCTTCAGCTATTACAACGACGCTCTCACGGCCAATCCGATCGAGTACATTACCCGGTTTACCGGCTCCTGGGCCTTATTAATTCTACTCGCCAGTCTCGCCGTCACTCCGCTGCGCAAGCTCACCGGCTGGAACGAGCTGATTAAATCGCGCCGCATGCTCGGCTTGTTCGCGTTTTTCTACGCCGCGCTGCACTTCGCCACGTACATGGTGCTCGATCTATTTTTCGATTTTGCCGCCATTGGCAAGGATATTTTGAAGCGGCCGTATATCACCGTCGGTTTTAGCGCGTTGGTATTGATGATCCCGCTGGCGCTCACCTCGAACGCAGCGATGATCCGCCGCCTC
>DATLCH010000204.1:0-5789 GCA_035526465.1 Candidatus Limnocylindrales bacterium
TCTCAATTTGGCAAGTGTCACAGAAATTGTTGATGCATATGAGCGTGGAGTTAAATTAAATGGGCTAGCGATAATGAATGGGGATAGTGAAGCGGCGAATGCCGCATATGATTTCGTGTGGAGATGTTCAGTAGAACTTAAAAAACGAGGTATCGACGCACAAAGGACGTTGCTTGTATTGCTGAAAAATGGTGATCCGCAGGTGCGATTATGTGCCGCTAAAGATGCGCTCCAGTTCAACCCGGATTTGGGCCAGCTAGAACTCGAACGAATCGCAAAATTAGATGTCATTTGGTCTCTGCACGCTTCGTTGATTCTGGAAGAGTGGAAGCGCGGTAGACTGAGATTTCCGTAGATCTCGAGCAGATTATGCGCTTGGATTTCTATTCACCCAGCAGTTTCTTCAACCTCGCGACAATCTCCGGCGGCCGATTGACCACTTCCTTCGCCAGCGTTTTCGGTTTCTTCGCCGGTGATCAATGCGACATCTATTCTTTTCTCTTTCGCTTCGGCGAAAACGTCGGGGTCGTTAACGGCTATTGGTGTCATATCAGTACACTTCGGTTCGACTACATCGGTCCGAAAAGATTTCTCGCTTCGCTCGAAATGACACCGATGCCTGTTTGACAGTGCAGCGGATGAGATAGTATCGCATCAGGCAAGACAGCTTGAAACGGATAGAATCATGCAAAAGATTATCAGTGCGATCGTGATAGTTCTCAGCGGGCTAATCGTTGCCAACGCGTGCGCCGCCACTGAACCGGTGCGCCTCAAGATTATTTACTCCTCTTTCACGGGCGCCTACACGCCGCTCTGGTTGGCGGTGGAGGAAAAATTGGGCCGTAAGTACGGATTGGAATTTGAAGCGGTGTACGCCGGACGGGCGCGGCCACATCAGCTCTTACTTAGCGGCGATGCCCAATACGTCGTCTCCACCGGCACGGGCGTAGTTTCGAGCTATGCCGTCGGCACAAAAGATTTGGTGATCATCGCGTCGTTCGTCAACGCCACCGGCTCGTCGATCTTTTCCAAGCCGCAGATCAAGACCGCCAAGGAGCTGCGCGGCAAGACGTTAGCTTCTGGCCGGCCGGGCGCGGTGTCGGATATCTTGCTGCATTACATTCTCAAGCGAAAGATCGGGCTGGAGCCAGGACGCGATGTTAAGATAGTTAATGTCGGCGACACTCCAGCGATCTTGCCTGCTTTGGAGAAAGGCGTCGTCGACGGCGCGATGCTGACCACGCCGTCGCGGCTGGTGGCGAAGCGCGCCGGGTTCCGCGAACTGGTCGATTTCGACGATCTCGGCGTGCAGTATCCCTATGTCGGTATTTCGACACTGAAAGTGAATGTCAAAAAGAGCCCCGATGTCACGCTGCGGCTCGTGCGCGCGCTCACGGACGCGCTGCAGATCTTCAAAACCAACCGCGAGCGCAGTATGACGACAATGAAAAAATATTTGCGCGGCGCAAGCGACGAGATGCTCGATGAAACCTACGGTTATTTCAGTGCGCGCATGCCGCGCTTTCCCTATCCATCCGTGGAAGCGATCAAGACCGCGCTGGACATGATGGTCGATCAATTTCCCCAAGCGGTGAGCGTAGATCCCCAGGAAGTGATCGATATGTCTTTTGTAAAACAAGTCGAGAGCAGCGCCGCATCGAAATAGGGGACCGTGATGACTGCAAGCTTCATCGCTGTGCTGTTTTTCATCGTTTCAAGTCTCACGACATTAACAGCGGCGGCGCAGGCGGCGGAATCGGCGCCCCTGGAGCGCATCAACTTCGGTTTCAGCGCTGCCGGTTCCGTGGCCTCGGCGCCGTTGTGGATGGCCCAGGACAGCGGCGCATTCAAAAAGTATGGACTCGACGTCAAGTTGATCTTTCTTGCCGGCGGCTTGGCGCCAGTGGCATTGATGGCGGGTGAAGTACCCTTCGCGCTCATGTCTGCCGGAGTCATGGTGCCGGCGGCGCTCCGCGGCGCGGATCTGATCATGGTCGCGGCCTTGAGCAATTATCTGAACCAGGTGCTCGCCGTGGCGCCGGAATTCACCGATGTGAAACAGCTCAGAGGGAAACGGATCGCGATCCAGCGCTTGGGCGACCTGACGCATATCGCGGCGCGCGAGGCGCTCAAACATATCGGGCTCCCCGAGTCTGACTTGCAGATGCAACAGATCGGCGGCGGGCCGGCGCGCTTTACCGCGCTGCAGACGGGTAACGTCCAAGCAGCGATCTTGACGCCGCCGTATAGCACTCGAGCGCGTAAGCTGGGCTACCGCATCCCCGTCAATCTCTATGATCTAAAAATTCCCTTTATCGGCACCGGAGTGGTGACGACAAAGCAGTTGGTCGCCACGCGCAGGCCGCTAGTGTCGAATCTGCTCAAGGCGATCGCCGAAGGCATTCGCTTTTACAAACGGGAACGCGACGCGCCGATCAAAATCGCTGAACGTTACCTGCCGGGAGCGGCGCGGGAAGAAATCGCCGACGCGCTCGATCATTACAACCGCGATTTGGACGAGCGGCCTTACCCGAGGCCTGAAGGGTTCAAAATCGCACTGGATTTGACGGCGCAACAATTGCCGCTCGCGAAAGGCGTCGATGCCGAGCGGTTCATCGACGTGTCGCTGTTGCGTGAGTTGGAGCGCAGCGGCTTCTTCGCGGGGCTCAGCGCTGCGAAGTGATTTAACATGGGTCCAATTTGCAGTCGATTAAACTAGGTAATTACCCCGAGGTGCCAAGATGCGAAGGCGAAAGTATTCGTTCTGAACTTCGAGCTCTTCGAGCTTGGGTGGTATTTCAACACAGGTCGGTGAGGTCTCGCTTTACCAGGTTGGCAGCAAGCTGCCGAGGAAATCGAGATGAGCGATGAGATAAATAAGCACGGAGACGATGCAGAGCAAGAGATAGGCGATTTGAATCCATTCCGCCTTGGTTAGCGTGCGCGGATGCAGCAAGCGCCGGTGGAGTCGCGGCGCCAACGCGAGCGCTTGCTGGCGTAGGGTCGGCATTGCCAACAGATCGGCGACGATATTATAGCCGTCCATTTCAAGAAAATTGAATGGATAAAGATTGATCAGCACGCCTTCCCAGAACAGTATACCGATGCCGAACAAAAACGCTTGAGCCACGCCGGGACTAGCTTGATACGCAGCTAAAAAAGCGACGCTTCCCCAAAACAGTTCGACTAGAGGTCCGGCAAGATCGACGATCACGCGCGCCCGCCGCGTCGACATGAAGATGTCGGTGACGTCGGCATAAAACGTCGGCAAGACTCCTTGCAGCAGAAAAAATCCAATCTCGCGCACGCGCCGATTATAGGCTTTACACGCCAGCGCGTGCACTGTGACGTGCATCATCGACACCGCCAAGAGCGATGCTAACATCACTGCCGTGCTGAGCCAGGGCTTGGATGAAAGCATCTTAGCGAACTGCTTGGCTTGCGGCGCCAAGTGAATCGCCGCGGCTCCCGCCGGCAACGCGAGTAGGACGGTTAGCACTACTGTAGCGGGGTGAAACAAGACAAACCCGCCGCAGCGATATAATCGCGAGCAAAGCCGGTCGGCGTTGGGCAATGTGAAAGACAACCTGCGCCAGCATTTGGCCATTTTTGTGAAACCCATGGCCCAAAAATTTGCTTGGCTGCGCGCCAGGCTTTGTTGCAGGTTGAGATTTTCCCGTTCGACGAGCAGTCCGGCTTGATAGAGCTTCGCCAGCAACTGGCGAATCATCGCGTAATCGAAAGCACCGAAGCGGTGATGGAAAGAACGGGCGATCTCTTCCAGGGAATGATCGCCGTCTAAAAGTTCCCAGAGAAACGACTCATGACTATCAATTAATAAATAGCGGTCGCGCTGAAGATTTTTCAGGATAAAGTTGCGTCGGCCATCCGGGCTGGACGGCTGAGCGATGATCTCCCAGAGTTCGTTCGGCACCCGCTGTGGGCGATACCCGAGGTAAGCTTGGCTGCTCTCGATCTCGTGGAGTTGAAAACCTGTTTCGCCCGGCTTGCGAGTGAGCAGCTGGAGTTTCGCCGGCTCGGCCATGTCGCACTCAGGTGGATTTTCGTCCGAAGAGCGAGCGGTTGCCGGAAGCATACCCGGTAGCTTCCAAACCCCAGCGAATAGCATCGCGGGTCTGATCGTTTGTGACCCGCAGACGTTCGATAAAAATCGTTACCAATCGATAGCAAATCTTCGCGGCCATTTCGGGGTGATGCGAAAAGATGTCATGGAATACGCCGCGATCGAGTTGCCACAGGAGCGAGTCGGTTTCGACGTTGGCGGTGGCCGAGCGCGGCGCGTTGTCGAATAGTCCCATCTCGCCAAAAAAATCGCCCGGTGTGAAGCGCGTCAGCACCATATCGACATCGCCACTGACATGTTTGCTGACCACCACCGAGCCGCGTTCGATGATATAAAGCGCGTCGGAATCGTCCAATTCGTGGAAGATTACCGTGCCGGCCGCAAACTTCTTGGCAATCAGCAATCGCGCCAGGGTGGCTAGGGATTCAGCTTGCAGATCCTGAAACAGAACTACCTTGTGCAAAATGTCAGGTATGGGCGGCATAAACGCGACGAGCTATTCGGCAAATGCTAGCGGGCGCGACGATAAAGCGCAAGTAAACGCCTCCGCCGTTAAACCAACGATGTCGCCGTCGCGTCAGCGACTCGGCCCTGCAGATTAAATAGCGGCCGCTTGTTTGCGGGAACTTTAGGAAGGCTAGGCCGCCGACGCCATTTTCTTGAGCGGCAGCTGTTCGTTACAGTCGTACGCTTTGACCGGCACGGGTTTGAGGTCCCAGATGATGCCGAACACGGACAACGCTTTGAGAATGTAGTACGTAATGTCGATTTCCCACCAGTAAAACCCTTGACGGACGCAGCCCATGTGTTGGTGATGATTGTTGTGCCAGCCTTCGCCGAGGGTGATGAGCGCCAGCCAGAAGTTATTTCTGCTCTCATCGCCCGTGTCATAGCGTTTATTGCCAAAAATATGCGCAAGCGAATTGATCGTTGCGGTGGCGTGGAACAGCACCGTGGTGCTGACGACAAAACCCCAAACGAAGAGCTGCAAGCCGGTCACGCCGAGCGATGGCACTGCTCTATGTAAGCTGAAACCGATTATGTAAAGCAAGACGGCCAACGATAGCGGCACGGCCTTGTCGAAGCGATTGAGCCAAACGAGTTCAGGGAAGCGGGCGAAATCCTGGATGCGCGCATACTGGGTGGCATAGTAACGTCGGCACATGAACCAGCCGGCATGAGAGCGAAAAAAACCGTATTGAACCGGTGAATGGGGATCATCCGCTGTATCGGAATTGCGGTGATGTTCTCTGTGATTCGCGGCCCACCAAAGTGGTCCGCGTTGGGTCGCGGAAGCGCCCAAGAGTGCGAAGATAAACTGTGTCAAACGTGAGGTTTTGTAAGTACGATGAGAAAAATAACGATGATAAACGCCGGTGATGGCAAACATGCGCACGAAATAGAGGCCGCATGCCGTGGCTACAGCGGTCCAGCTCCAGCCGACCAGGAACACGCCGAGACACCCCAAATGCATGACGATGAAAGGGGCGCAACGCACCCAATCGATGTGATCGATATTCTTGATTTTGCTGACTTCCCCCATGGCATGGAAATCAGCATTAAACCACTGAATCATCGAGGCGGTGGCAACTTGAACGAATGAGCGCTTCATTAACAGGAGAACATACCATGGGGATGGCAAGGCTTCAATAAAAATTGCGTGATTTTACTGTGAAAAGCATGAGCGCTGCAGCCTCGGTCATAT
>DATLCH010000205.1:0-7172 GCA_035526465.1 Candidatus Limnocylindrales bacterium
CCAAGTTCTCTAGGGTCAGTGTCCCATTTCCGCAATGCGGCTCAGAAGCTCATCCTGGTTTTGACACAATCGTGGGCGTAGGCTCCCATGACGCTTCTAAGTACCGGTGGCATTCGGTTTGCTCAATCTTTGTCCCAGGTAGGGCGTACTATGAGTATGTTTTCACAACCATTGCGCGTGCTCACGGCGCTTGGTTTTAAATCGCCGTCGTGAGCTCAGGAGATCTGCATGCGTTTATCGATCTGGGTTCTCACCTTCTTAATTTCGATTCCGCCGGCGTTCGCCGCCACCTCGCCCTTGGAGGCAATAAAAAATACCGCTGGGGCCGTGCTGTCGGCTCTGCGCGACCCGCAACTTAAATCCAATCCCAAACAACGCCAGGAGCGCATAGAGAGCGCGTTACGCGAGCGCTTTGATTTTGAGGAGATGGCGAAACGCTCCTTGGGGCCGAACTGGGCCAAACAGTCACCTACCGATCAGAAACAGTTCGTCAAACAGTTCACCGATCTGCTTATCAGCACCTATACCGACGTCATCGAACAATACCAGGGCGAGGAAATAACTTATGGTGCGGAACGGCGGGACGGTAATCAGGCGACGGTGAGCACCAAAATCCGCGACAAGAAGGGCACTGAGAACAGCATCGATTACCGATTAATGCAGCAGGGTGACGATTGGAAAGTTTTCGACGTGGTGGTGGCGGATGTCAGCCTCGTTAATAACTATCGATCACAATTTGCTCGGCTTCTCGCTAAATCCAGTTTTGCCGATCTGCTGCAACAGCTCGCGAGTAAAAAATTCTCAAGCCCAGGGGCATCTTGAGTGTCGCGAAAATCTTGAGCGTTTTATGAAAAAAAATTGGACCGCCCTGGGGATAACGTTGGTTTTTGTGAGCGGCTGCGGCGAGATCGTTACCACATCGGGCGGCCGAGGTGACCCGAGCCGAGCCGAATCTCAACTACGCACCGTGCCGTTAGACCGACGCGAAGCGGCCCGGCTGAAGGACATTATGGTTCCGCTCCTCCGCGTCACTAACAATCACAAGTCGGCAAACAACGTGCGCATCGGCCTGATTTCCGACCCGAGTATAAACGCGGCCAATGCCGGCGGCGGCGAATTTTATATCACCACGGGTCTGTTGGAGAAGGCCAACGATGAGCAACTGCGCGGCGTGCTTGCTCATGAAATTGCCCACGACGACCTCGGCCACGTAGCCCGCGCCCAAGTGCTTGGCGCGGGTTTGAATATCGGCATGGTGTTGTTGGAACAGATCCTTCCCGGCAGCAGTGCAGTGACCCCCATCGCCGGTACGCTGATCGCGCGCGGTTACAGCCGTCGAGAAGAATACGCCGCCGACAGCCACGGTGTGGAGCTTCTCGAACGCGCCGGTTATTCGCCGCAAACCCTGGAACGAACACTTGAGTGGATTCTCAGACAAGAAAAACAGGGTGGTGGCGGAGGCTTCCTATCGTCGCACCCCGCAACCGAGGATCGTATCGCCGCGTTAAGAAAATAGCGCCTGAAGAGTTTGTCTTGCTTGCTAGTTGTCTGCCTTCTACTGGAGCACGGCCGCGGTGCCGCTCTCGTAAGCTCGAACTGGTGTGAAATCGTTTCGGTAGCGAGACATGAGCGTCATGATCGTCGGATCGTCGATTCGTCCCTGGTGCAGTTTCGCAGCGAGTTCCTCTAATCGTCCCATGCGCATGGCGGTTTCAAGAATTCTGTCGGCACTGCCCCAATCGCTCCAGCCGATCTCGGGCACCGGTAGTACCCGCAAGCGCGACACAGACGGCGTCAAAATCTGCGAGCTAAAGTTCACGCTCGGTAAACGTCCATACAATTGTTCGATAAAGGGCTGCGCCCGCGGCGTCCCCAACATAATGCGTAGGCCGGTGAACGCGCCGTAAAGTTCAGGGACGGTCAGACGCGTCAATTCCCAGAGCGTGGTCGCGCGCGCGACAAACACAAAGGTGTTCCATAAGGCGCCTTCGCGCATCAGCCGTTCGGCATGGAGCGGCGTCGGTTTCTCCCAAAACCCCGTCACAACCTGGCTATCTTTACCCCTGCCGTCCTTCCAACTGCTAATCCAACCGTAACCTTCCTCCATGCGATCGGGGGTTACCCCTAAAAGCACCGCGCTACGCGGCAAGATATCTGTTTCGTCGAGGGCTTTGGCGACCTGCCTGATAAAGACACTTTCGTCGGCAATAAAATGGTCCGATGGGAACACCGCAACGGTTGCTTGCGGGCAGCGGTGGCTCACGTATGACAGGGGCAGCAAGATTCCCGGTGCGGTCTCGCGATTCGCCGGCTGGTAAATAATATTTGCTTGCGGCCATTCGGCCAATTGTTCGCGCGCCTCACGGTGATTTTTATCGACGATTATGAGAATGCGCTCGCGGGGGATTAGCCGCTGCACGCGATCCAAAGTAAGTTGCAGCAACGAGCGCCCGCCCAAAATGGAGCAGAATTGTTTGATGCCGCGGCCGCCGCATAACGCCGACAAAAAGCCGCGCACGCGGTTCCCTTCTCCACCGGCCAAGACAATGCCCCAGCGTTCGTTGGTCTCCGACATAGACAGACACCCCGCTCGCAAATTTCCAAGCGTTAACCGCAAAACCGGAGCCATATTGCGCACGAAAGCCGCAGCCGTAAGTAGTGTTTATAGCTTGTGTCGGGATTAACTAAACTTGACACTTGTTGGTCCGCTGTATCAGTCATGCGAATCGCTCAGCGGACTGTGTGCCAGAATTGCGACACAGAGAGATCGTTTGCGGGAAAATATTCGGCACGGAGTTTGCCGTGTTAGCGGTGAATGGGCCGCTTTTGCTTCACGGTTTTGGCGATGCTTACGGGTGCACTGGCGGGCTGGTCGGTAGCTTACCTAAATGCCACGACCACCGCGCCTGTCGACCTCGACGCCGTCAATGCCGGTTGGGCAAAGCAAATCACCGTTAAGCTCGCCGAGCATCCGCAGCTGGGCAAAAACCCGCTTCATGTGGGAGTTGAAGTCGAACGCGAGCTCGTAGTGATTTCCGGCCTAGTAAACTCGGAAGCCCAGCACCGCCAGGCGTTGGACGTGTCACGCGCGGTTAACGGCAGTTTTTATGTGCGCGACCAAATTTTAGTGCGCGTTCCGCGCGAGGAATTCACCATCGACCAAGCCGAACGCCAGCGGGCGGCGGCGCGCGCGGCTGGAGAACGCTTGGGCCCGGCGTTGAGTGACGCATGGATTCACAATGATCTCTCGGTCCGGCTGCGCAGCGATCCGATGACCGCTGCTCAATCAGCCCTGCAAGTCGACGTTGTCGATGGCAGGGTTTTTCTCCGGGGAGTCGTCTCGACACCGGCGCAAAAGATCGCGGCAGCTCAGGCAGCCGCGGAAACTCAAGGCGTCGCGGAGGTTTATAACGAGCTGAAAACCGTTCTTGAGAGCGGCCGGCCTTACCGAGTTTCGGTCGGCTGATGCATCTACGTTGGAAACGCCAATGATCGCGTATGCTGCGTCCCGCGAACGCTGTTCCAGCGTACTCTCCCGGTGAACTGGCTTAAGCGGAACAAACCTGTGGCAATCAAATGAAAAAACGCCGCAAAACTAAGACTAAAATCAAGGCCAAAACGCCGCCGGGGTGCGTCCGGTCAGGACGCCGGGTCATGATCGACAGCAAGACTCTGCAAAACTCAAAGAGACGCAGCGACTGATGCTAACATTGCCATCGGTGAAATCACCGCGATGAGCGCTATCCGTTGTGGTTGTTTAGCGGCAGAGTGACAGTAAATGTGGTACCCGACCCTGGCTGGCTTTCGTAATCGACGCGCCCGCCATGCGCCGAGACGATTTGTCGAACCACCGCGAGTCCGAGCCCGGTGCCGTGCGGCTTGTTTGTGGTGAATAATTCAAAAACATTTACTCCTGGCGCGATGCCAATACCCGTGTCGGCTATCTCCAGGTTTATCTCGTCGCGGTCTTGATAAGCGTGGATGGTAAGTATGCCGCCATGGGGCATGGCATCGGCAGCGTTATCGCAGAGATTAGCGATCGTCTGCTTGAGCTTTTCTTCGTCGACACTGAGACTTGGTAAATCCGCCGGAATGTCGAGTTTTACCGATATTCCTTTTTCTCTGAAAGTCTCCCAGGCCAGGACATCGCGAACCAGTTGGTCCAAGCGCACTGGGATTGTTTGCAAACGTTGCGGCCGCGCCAGGTAGCGGAACTCATGAAGCAGAGCGCCCAGTCGGGTGATCTCACTTTTTATGTCCTCGAGAGCCGAAAACACCGTGGGCGTGACACCGTTTTTCGACCGGGAAAGATCGCGCTCGATCATCTGCACAGTCGTCGAAATGCCGTTCAAGGGATTTCCCACTTCGTGAGCAAACATCGCCGAAGTCGCACCCACTGCCGCGAGCCGCTCGGTCTCGCGCAGCCGTTCCTCTAGACGCTTGGATTCAGTAATATTTTCAATGAGAAGTAGTATATAGCCCGGGGTCCCATGGCGACCCATGATCAATGCAGCGGTCACGCAACAGGAAAGAACCTCGCCGCTCTTGGCAATCATCTGAGTTTCATGACGGAAACCTGCGGCATCACCTTTAACCAGCCCGGTGAGTTGACCCTGCAGCTTGTCGACATCCTGCGCCGCTACGATGGCGAAGAACTTCTGTCCCAACAGCTCACGGTTTGTGTAGCCGAGCATTTCACATAGTGCCTTATTGACGCGCAAATAGCGCATCTCCAAATCCACCATGCCAATACCGATGGGTCCCTCATCGAATGCGGTTCGAAAGCGTTCTTCGCTTAGCCGCAAGGCGTCGTCGGCTCGGTGACGCTCGATGACCCGCCCCAAATGCGTTTCCAACTGCCGCAACGCCGTCGACAGGCGCTGGTCTAATTCAATCGGCTGTTCTGAAAAGAATGCCAGCGCACCCGCCGGCTCGCCACTGGCCGCCACCGGAATCGCACAGACCGCGACGAATCCCGCGGCCTGCCCGGCGCGTGCCCACGAGTCCTTTACGGCCGCCAAACTGGTGCAGTGTACTGCGCTATGCTTTAAAGCTTCGGCTGCAGGACCGGCGCCGTCAGCAGACGCCTTCTGTAATGCTGACTTTAGTTGGAAAAATTGGTCCGTGCGTCCATCGGCGCACCAAAACGACGTGCGTACGTCACCGTGTTTAACCATCGCCGGGATGGCATAGTAACCAAACGGCGCTTCGAAAGAGCGGCAGATCTGTCCAAGCGCCGCCGTTAACGCGGCTTCCGCCGTCGGCGCCTCTTGGATCACCCGTTCCGTGCTGCGCAGCAAGCTCAGGTAAACATGTTCAGAACGCAGAGCCGATTCGGCAACCTGGCGTTCGCGAATTTCTTTTATAAGTTCGTCGTTTGCACTCTGCAATTGCACGGTACGTTCCAAGATTCGCAATTCCAGCCGATCGTTCAATTCGCGCAGCGCCGATTCGGCACGATCGCGTTCGTGAGCGCGCTGTTCGAGTAAACCAACAGCGCGATCGATGTCCTGGCTGAGATTTTCCACTTCTTTGACCCGGGAATTGCCGGTGCCGTCGACGCGCTCACCGCGCCCCAGGCCTTCGGCTTTGGCTGTCAGGTCTTGCAAAGATGCGGAGATGCGCGACTCGACTATGACCGCCAGCAAAATCCCGGCGACCAAAAAGATCACGGCCGCTCCCCCCAACGACCAAAACAAACGCTGCAATGGCGCATCGAGCTGCGCGGCCGGCACCACCAGGGCCACGGACCAACCGTTGGCCGGTGATCGGCTCAAAGCCGCATAGGAGAATTCTCCGGGGCGATTGGGTCCTTCGAACCAGCCATCCATTTGCCCGGGAACGAGTTTATTGAATAACGGTCCAGCCGGCTGCCCGACAAGCTCCGCGCGACTACTGGTCGCGACGATGACATTGCGGCTGTCGATAATGCTACCGACGGTTTGATCCGGCAACTTTTGCCGCGCGAGAAGCTCGCCAAACACCGTCGGCTCCAGTTCTGCGGAAAGCACATACTTTAAATTGTCGCCGCGTAGTACCGGTACACGATAGCCCACCCTGGCGGCGCTCCCTGCGTCGCGATGGAAATTAACCGGCACTGGCTGCTTGGTCCGAATCAACGCCTGAAAACTTTCCCGTTCAATCTCGGATTCCGGCAGCGGCTCGCCGAACGGATTTAGCACATTCAACACCTGGTTGCCCGCGGGATCGTGCAGCGTGATTGTCTGCCAATTCGGCCGGCTCTGTAAAACGCGCCGCAATTTACGATAGAGCTGGCCTAAGTCTTCGTTATCGAAGTCTTCCAACGAGGCGACTGCCTCGAGAGCCGTCTTGGTTGCATCGAATTCGCGATCGAGGGCAGACGAAAGCGCTCGAGTGGTTTCGCGTAGACCAACCGCCTGAAAAGATTTTTCGTGGCGCGTGAAAAGATTAAGTACCAGAATAGCGAAGATCAGAAACGGCAGAACCGAGACGACGACGAGGGCGAACAAATGCGTGCGCAGCGACGCGTTGCGAAAATATCGGCGTAAAAAGTCGAGGCGGACCAGTTTTTTCATGCCAGCTAATGAGCTTAACCCGTGATCGCCAAAGTTCAAAACGTCTTCTTTATGAAGCTCACAGGAGATCTGGCGCGCCGCAGGTATGATTATTTGGCATAATGGAGCGCTTTGTGTGTCCAGCGTTCAACGTCTTCGGCGCTCATCGCACCTGACGGTGAATATAAGCGGGCGTCGATATAGCCCCAGTTCTCCAAATCGTAGAGATATTGGCTGCGCGATAATTGGGTACCGCGGCATAACGGCGGGCCATTCGTATTCGACGTCGATTCGGCACGCAGCCTTTGCCAAAGCTCGTCAAGCAACCACGCCGGTATCACACCGGCTTTCCCGGGATAGATGAAGCCGAAAAGCACCAAATGGCTCAATAGCACTCGCCACTCTGCGCCAAAGCGGCGTAGCAGCCGCGACCAGTCCATTGTTTGTGCTGCTGCGAGCAGCAAATGCGCGATGTCGGCGCCATCGTAACGCTCACGTTCCATGATAAAAGCCTTGGACCAGATCGCCTCTTCGGGAGCGCAAAAAAGCACCGGAAGACCGAAAATCTCACCCTTGATAGCGTGATCGAACCACTCCTGGTCCACGCGGCATAGGCCGTTTCCGGAGCTGAAGATG
>DATLCH010000088.1:0-5311 GCA_035526465.1 Candidatus Limnocylindrales bacterium
AGCCTGCGCATTGATTTACCTACTCGCGCGCCGCTGCGACCTCAGCGATGCTCAGTTCAGCAAGCACTGAACTACTCTAGGCTGCAAGCGGACGGGTTCTCAATTTGACGACTGGTAGTCAAATTCTCCGTGATTTCCACGCAGGCGGGAATCTTAAACTCTTTTGTGTTCAATTTCGGAATGAACCTGGATGCCGGCCGGAGTTTATCCTGAGCCCGGTCGAAGGGCGGCATGACGGAATTTCATTCGCCCGAAGAATGGCTGCGCCCTGGCGAATGGATTAGGGATTTCAACCAGCGTGATAGATATTGAACCTGAAGTTACGAACAAAAACTTATCGTGGTAAGGATCATCTCAACTATGGAGAGTCTCGAAGTGTTGGTTATGCAGCAGGTTCCGGATGCTGTTCTCGGTCGCATTACCCAGGTCGACCCACGCATCAATGTCATCGATGCCAGAGGATGGTTCGATGTTGAGCTGCGCGCTACTTGGCCGCAGTGGACCGTCAATCGCTATCTCGGCGACCGAAAGTATCCAGCGACGACGCTCGAGCAGCGCAATCAATCGCTGGCGGCGGCAGAAATAATGCTCACCGGCTGGCCGCCGGTCAAAGACATTCGCGCTCGTGCGCCGCGGCTGAAATGGCTTCATCAGCTTCCTGCGGGAGCGAGTAATTTAGTAGGAACCGATCTTTGGGCGTCGAACGTCGTCGTAACCACTTCGCGCGGTCTGACCAATCGCCGGCCGATGGCGGAATATGTTTTGGCAAGCTTCCTCCACTTCAGCCGTGGGCTGCATCTAAGCTACCGCGACAAACAGCGCCACCAGTTCGATCATCGGAGCTATGATCCGATCACGATCCGCGGTAAAACTGTTTGCGTTGTCGGCGCCGGCGGTATCGGCGAGGAAGTGGCAAATCTCTGCGCCGCCGCCGGCATGCGCGTGGTCGGCACGCGGCGAAAAGTTTCTGCGAAATCTGTAATACCACCCGCCTTCGCCAGATTAGAACCTTCAGAAGCGATGCACGATCTGCTGCGCGAGAGCGATTTCGTCGCAATCTGTTGTCCCTGGACAAAGGAGACGCATCATCTGATCGGCGCTGACGCCTTAGCAGCGATGAAACCGGGAACGGTGTTAGTCAATATCGCCCGCGGTGAGATAATCGACGAAGAAGCGCTAATCGCGGCGTTAGGGCAAAATAAACTGCGCGGCTTTGCCACCGACGTTTACGACGGCGAATTTGAGCGACCGCCCGACGTCCGCCTCTGGCAAGATGAACGCGTCGTGATCACGCCGCATGTCTCGGCAATGGCCGACGTCTCCGAACATCAAGGCGTGCAACTATTTTGCGACAACCTGCGCCGCTATTTGGACGGCCAGCCGCTAGTGAATGTCATCGACTGGCAGCGCGGTTACTAATACTCATCGTCACGCCGGTGCGAAGCGGCAGGGTGAATGACCGGACTGCTCGCTTCGATCCTCTCTTCCGTCATTCCGGCGCACGCCGGAATCTTTGATTTAAGGTAATGCTGTGCTTCTCGGGAATGGATGGAACTCTTTTTCGCAACAAAAATATTTATCAAACGAGGGGGCATCCACCTTCGGTTGCGTGTAGACCGAGAAACCCTGGATTCCGGCTTGCGCCGGAATGACGAATGAGAAAAAACACGTTCGATTAAAGAGTTAGCCGACGAAATGAAAGCCGCCATCGACATTTAATAACTGGCCGGTCATGAAATCGCTCTCGCTCGACGAGAGGAACAGTACGGTTCCGACCAAATCGCTCTCAACCTGAGTCTTTTTCAAACTGCGTTGTTGGGCGCGAATCTTCTCGTATTCCGGATCCACCTGTCGGCCTTCGGTAACGACGAAGCCGGGACTGACCGAGTTGACGCAGATGTTCCAATCGCCCAACTCCTTCGCCATCGCCCGGGTCATGGCAATCAGCGCGCCTTTTGATGTCACGTAATGAATGTAATTGGGATTGCCGGTAAGCGCGACATTGGACGAAATGTTGATGATCTTGCCGCTCTTTTGCTTCTGCATAAGCGGCGCGACGGCTTTGGCGCAGAGCCACGAACCGCGCACATTGACCGCCATCGCTTTGTCGAACTCCTCGACGCTCATCTCCCAGAAAGGCCCCTTCCACACCGACATGAAGTACGCGGCGTTGTTGATGAGAATATCGACCGTGCCGAACTGCTTGACGGTTTCATCGACCATCTTCCTGACGCTCGATTCATTAGACACGTCGCAGGCCATGCTGATCGCCGTGCCGCCCATGTCTTTCACTGTCTTGACGATCTGATCTGCGCTGGCGATATCCGGCAAGCTCAACTTCGCCCCTTCTTTAGCGAACGCCAAAGCATACGCTTTGGCAATCTTGCCGCCGCCCCCCGTGATGATGACGGACTTATCTTTGAAACGCATGTGAACCCCTGAAATAGATCGTCCTGTTTTCAGCCGACAAAATGGGCGCCGCCATCGACGTTCAACAACTGGCCGGTCATAAAATCGCTTTCCGGCGACGCCAGAAACATGACGGTGCCGACCAGATCGTTCTCGACCTGAATGCGTTTTATTGCGCGATTGCCGACTCGGCTGGCATTGAACGCCGGATCGACCGCTCGTCCCTCCGTAACGACAAATCCAGGGCTGACGGTATTGACGCAGATACCGTGATCGCCGACCTCGCGGGCCATCGCCCGGGTCATGGCGATCAGCGCGCCTTTGGATGTGACGTAATGAATATAGTTCTGCCCGCCGTTGAGCGCAGTGCCGGAGGATATATTGATGATCTTGCCCTTCCCTTGCTGCTTCATATACGGGAACGCCGCCTTGGCGCACAGCCACGAGCCGCGCACGTTGACAGCCATGGCTTTATCGAACTCATCAACTTCCATTTCCCAGAACGGGCTCTTCTTCACGGTCATGAAATATGCCGCGTTGTTGACCAGAACGTCGACGCTGCCAAATTGTTTGGCAACGCTGTCGACCATCGCCTTGACGCTCTTTTCATCCGACACATCGCAAGCCATGCTGATTGCCGTGCCGCCCATGTCCTGGATCGCTTTGACGACATGATCGGCGCTGGCGATATCGGGCAGCGCCACTTTTGCGCCTTCTTTGGCGAAACCCATCGCATAAGCTTTGCCAATCTTGCCGCCACCGCCCGTGATAATTACCGACTTGCCTTGGAACCGCATAAAGTTCTCCTTTAGCTTAACTTAAGTGTCACTTAACATCGGCTCCCCGAGGGTGTCAACGAAATCAGCTGATTGACAGCACCACAGTCGACTTTTATGATCCGCCAAGCAACGAAGCGGAATTGAACCCGCAGCCATTTGTCGATATGGAATGAGTCAGAGAACAGGAGAGCGACGGTTTCAATTAACTGAATCTTCATCAAGAAATTTTAAAAGCCGAGGCGACATTCATGGCTAAACTGAAACTCACCATCGCATTCGACAAATACGACTACCTGCAACCATTGCGCGAGGGCAAGATCGAAGCCCAAGGCCTCGACTTGAATATCATCACGGTGGAAAGCGGCATCCGCCATGAGCGCATGTTTCACTACGGCGAGTACGACGCCTGCGAGTTCTCCATGTCGTCCTACCTGGTCGCCCGCGGCAAAGACATCGACCGGCTGCAAGCGATCCCGTTCTTCCCTCGGCGCATGTGGGGACATAAATTTTGCTTCATCAAAGCCGGCTCCGGCATCAAGAAGCCGGCCGATCTCAAAGGCGGCCGCATCGGGCTGCGCAGTTACGAGAATACTCTGGCATTGGTCGCCAAAGGCATGTTGATGAACAGCTATGATCTCGGTGTCAGCGACGTTACCTGGGTGATCGTCAACAAGGAACATGTCGGCTTCAATCCGCCGCCGCATATCAAAGTCGAATTCATCGACGGCAATCGCAAGCTCGAAGATCTGTTGGTCGAAGGCAAGGTCGACGCTGAAGTCGAACCCGACCTGCCGCAGCGCTGGATCCGCGGCGAAGGCTCCGTCGAACGGCTGTTTCCGGAGTTCGAGAAAGAAGAGCGCGCGTATTACAAAAAAACCGGCATCTTTCCGATCATGCATCCGGTGGTCATCAAGAAGGAAATCCTCGAGCGCGATCCATGGATCGCGACAAGCTTATATGAAGCACTGCTGGCATCGCGCAAGGCCTACAATGAATTCATGGAACAGCCGCACCGGCTGAGCTTCGCGTGGGGCCGCTCCTATCTGGAAGAAGAGCGCCAGTTTTTTGGCAAGGATCCGTTTTACCAAGGGATGAAAGAAAACTACAACGACGTCGAGAATTTGATTAAGTTCGCCGGGCAGCAGGGCATGCTCGGGCGGAATTTGAGCGTCGAGGAATTGTTTACCGAGAATACGAGAACGACGTAGCGTCGATTTTGATATGTTTGAAATACCAGGCCTTTAGTCAAATTGAAGTTTTGTCATTCCGGCAAAAGCCGGCATGCATCTGCACTACTTGTGCTGCAAGGGCAAAAAAAACTGGATTCCGGCCTGCGCCGGAATGACGAACGGGAGGACACTATGTCTGACTACCGAATCATCGATGCCGACGGACATGTGATGGAGCTCGATTCCGAATTGCGCGAGTTTATCGGCGCGCCGTACAACGATCTTGAATGGCATCACAGCTACTCGTTCTGGCCCGGTCTCACAATGGACGGCTTTTTGCGCTCGTTGCGCAAAAAAGGCGGCTGGGCCGGCGGCGGCACAGGCCCCAATGCGCAAGACTGGCTGCGCTTCCTCGATATCAACAAGATCGAGTTGACGGTTCTCTATCCGACTCAAGGTTTGACCCATGCCGCGATCCAAGATCACGACTGGGCGATCTGCATGGCCAGAGCTTACAACGATTGGCTTTACAACAAGTTCATGGCGGTTAGCCCGCGCCTGGTCGGCGTCGCGCTGCTGCCGATTCAGGATATCGGCGAAGCCGTCAAAGAGCTGCGCCGCGCGGTGAATGACCTGGGCATGGTCGGCGCGGTGTTGCCGGCTGTAGCTCCCGGCGGCCGGCTCTACAGCGGTCCGGAGTTTTATCCGCTCTGGGAAGAAGCGCAGAAACTCGACGTTCCGGTGTCAACCCACGGTGGCCTGAGTATGCCGGCGCTCGGCCTGGATTCCGTCAACAATTTTACGATCGGCCATACGCTGGAACATCCGTTCGCGCAGATTCGCCAATTCACCGCATTGATGTTCGAATGCTGCCGATTCAGGATATCGGCGAAGCCGTCAAAGAGCTGCGCCGCGCGGTGAATGACCTGGGCATGGTCGGCGCGGTGTTGCCGG
>DATLCH010000215.1:0-5778 GCA_035526465.1 Candidatus Limnocylindrales bacterium
TCCAAGTTGTCAGGTCAGGAAGCAGCCGCCGACGACGTTGTCTAAGCACTAGTAAATCGATGTCCTCGTCTTGCATAAGGACGGTGATTTCCCGAGTCAATTTGCCCTTTCTGACTACTTTCTTGATGCGTTCCTGATGCATCCGCCCGGCATATTGCGCGACAAAGTTCCACAGATCGAGAGTTCGCTCACGTCGCAGAATGTCCAGCGGCACCATTGCGTAACTGTCCAAAGAAAAACGGCAAACCATCGACCGGTGCGATAGCCGACAACAAAACATTTCGTTCGGCTTTTTCATCGATGACGTGTAGCGCGACCACCTGCGCTCCGGTTTCCCGTCCAAGCACGGCGGCATCACGCAGCGCGCCGCCAGCCTCCTGGGAAAAGTCAATCGGCACGAGAATCTTTCTAATCTTTTGCATTTTAATCTCCTCCCGCAAACTCGGTCACGATGCTTTGTTTGACTCGAGCATGGTTATCTTTTGTACAGACCGTCAATAAAGCCGCTCTTGTCGATCTCCTTCAGCAGGCCAATATTAACGAAGGCATCGGCCTTGGCGTTTTTCGCCTTCGGATTTCTGACCGCAAGATCGGCGATCTGAAAGTCGAGACCCTTTAGCGTCGGATAAGGTTTTTTTTCCGTTAATTTTTTGTACGCGGAATAGGTTTCGTCGAGAATTTCGTTATCTTTGATTTTCAACCGCCTGGCCAAAATCTCTTTGGTCTTCTTCTCGTCGGTCATCCACACATGAATGCCCGCGATGAACGCTTTGAGAAACCGCCGCACGGTTTCCGGTCGCGCTGTTAGCATGCGTTCGGTGGTGGCCAAGGCTTCGTGCTGATAGTGCAAACCGAGATCCGCCATGTCGGCGAGAATACGATAGCCCAATTTTTTTGCGGTGAGATCGAACGGCGGCGAGATCACCGTCGCTTGCACGGTGCCGCCGGTGAGCGCGGCGAAGCGCGCGCCCTGATCTCCCAATTGCACTAAAGTAATGTCCTTGCCGGGAATCAACCCGTTTTGTTCGAAGGCGTAGCGCACTGCGAGATCAGAGGTGGTGCCAAACCGGCTAACCGCGGCTTTGCCTCCTCTTAAATCATCGAAACGGGTGACCCGTTTATCGGCGACGATGCTATAGGGCACCGTATTCATGTAACCGGCGACGATGGTGACGTCCGAACCGGCGACGCGCGCGGCAACGAGTTCGGATCCCGACGAGACAGTGAACTGCACACCCCCGGCGATGAGCGATTGCACTCCTTGGGTGCCGCCCTGAAAAAATACTAAATCGACATCGAGACCATACTTTTCATACAAGCCGGTGTCCTTGGGGATGAATGCATGCGCCAATGCGCCGCTCAAACCGGCGACGCCGACATAAATCTTTTCCAGTTTCTCCTGCGCTAAGCATGGCAACGCGAAGCCTAAGACCATCAATAAAATTAGTCGGGCGAACAATTTTCGTTTCATGCGGACCCTTTCAATTTTCGCTATTGTCGGACGCCTTTTGCATAAGAATTAATCTCTTACTGTTCGCCGTCCAGCCGGACCCGGCGCCCATGGGGCAACCCGCGCTAGCGAACGGCCGAAACCACTCGGTTCTGGCTCTTCCATTTCCAAGCTAACATCGAAGGCGATCGCCCGCTGGCCCTGAAGGATCATCAATTCGCCATGAGGGCTGGCGAGAAAATTGAACCCGCCATAGGACATCAATCCATCAGGCAAGCCGACACCGAAACCTTCTGGATGCGGCGGCAAGATTTGCAGGGGTCGGCCGTCGAAGTAGCCCAAGACGTTGCGCTGCTCGCGCCAGCGCCGGACTGCCGCATCGTCCGATCGCTTTTCCTTCGCAGCGGGTTCGAGATGCTCCGCCGTATGATAGAGGGCGACGAGTTGGGGCTCGCGCAGGAGCGCGACCAGCAATTGCGTCGAGGAAAGCTTGCTGTACTTCTCCTCCCAAACGGCAGCCGGCACCGCCAGGTGGGCATGATCGGCGTCGAGCGGAAACAGATAGCGCGCTGCGCCGACGTCGAGCATTTCTTTCAAGTGACGCATAACGTGATTGACAAACGGACAAGCCACGCGCACCGGTACGCGGCGAAGCGTGGCGACAAACTCTGCTTGGCCAGTCATACAGCTGAAAGCGGGCAACGGGTTACGCATTCGGCCGCCATAGTTTTCTTGATATTGATAAGCGGCGCCAATCTCGGCTGCGGAAAAAAACCAGGAATCGCGTGAATACTGCGCCGACGCATTGCTTCCGCCGAGAACCAAGGCTATGACAGCGCAGCCCAGCAACATGCGCCAGACTTTATGCGCATTTGCCGTCTCGGCTTGGCGATCGCTGGTCAGGCTATGAACCTTACGGATTGCACTGGAAACATCTTCTTTGTCCATGGCATTCACCTCCGTAGTCGCAACTTACAAATAAAAATGGCGCTCGATTCCCTGCGAGAATCTGGCGCCATTGCCACAGTCACGGACTTCAGCTTCGAAGCCCGGGACCGCTCTTGCTGCGCCCGCGGCGCCCTTACGCCGCACGCGCGATCATACTTACGAGCCGTTTGTTAATTGCTGACAGTTGTCTCCCGTTCGTTTGCTTCCGGATTCTCATGGGCATTCTGATAAAAGATGTCGACCGTCTCATGATTGTTGGTTTCCAGCAGCATCTGGGCATTGACCATCGCGCGATCGATGTCTTCTATCGGCGTCGTTGAAACTCGCCCGTGGCCAGGATAGAGCGCTTTCAAATTGAAACTGCGCAACCGCGCCAGCGAGTCGAGATAGTCACCGATGCTGCCGCTTTCGGCGATGTACGAGAGCGTGCCGCCGGCAAACACGCTGTCGGCGGAAAAGAGCAATCCGCTGGTGGTCTCGAGGATCGAAATGCAACCGGAGGTGTGGCCAGGCGTATGAAACACCCGTAATGTGTAGTTGCCGAGATCTATGCGCGTCATATTTTCTAGCCACAGATGCACCCGCATGGGCAGCTCGTTGAGATCGTTGCCCTTGTACATGGTCACATAGTAATCGCCGGTGGTCATTTTCGAAGCGGCCAAACGGTAAGCTGCGATCATCGCCGACTCCTGAAAGTAACGATTGCCGCCGATGTGATCGCAATGCTCATGAGAATTGATCACCAAGTTAATGTCGCGCACTTTCATGCCGATATGGCGCAGTCCGCGCTCGAGCACCGGGAAATTCTGGTCCGAACCGGAGTCGATCATGACGTTCATGTAATCGCCTTGAATGACATAACAGTGGCTGCTGCCGCCGAGTCCTCTTATCTGGAATATTCTCGGATTGAGCTCAGTGACCGCATTCGTGGTTTCCACTTCGATTATCTCCTTGCATCGCCGCTTCGAGATCGTTGTAGATCTCGAAGCATTCGGAAAATCGATCGTGATTGAAATATCCCTGCAACGCCGGGTGGAGATTGCAGAGCCGCAATACGCCGACCCGCTGATCGACCTGACGTTTAAAAGACGTTAGTACACCCACCTCCCATACTCCGAATTGCTCGAGTTGCTTAAGGTTGACGATCACGCGGACACCCTGGCGCGTGAGCCAGCGGCGGAATAAATGACGCACCCGCAACGGCTCATTGTTCTCGGCCTTGCCGGAAGGCGTAACAATAACCCAGCCGGCAACTTCCGTGATGCGATAATTCACCGGGCTTAATTCCACAGCACCCAGTCTTTCCGCCGCGCTTGGCTGGTATGAGCGATGGTCCGCGGGGCGAGTTCAAAACAACGCGCCATCTCCAGTATCGGCCACACAGGAATGTCTTTCTCCAGCTGTTCGCCGAACACGTCGGCCAAGAAAATAATGTTTTCGAGAATTCTCTCGGTTGCGGTTTTGCCAGTCTTCAGCATTCTCTTACCTCCAAAAAATTAAGGCGCTCCACCGGGCTACGGTGAGCGCCTTTGCTCAACCCAGGGGCAACGTCGCCCTCAGTCACGTAACAACGCAACCGCTGTGCCACGGGACGGCGATCACAAAATCGCGTTATCATGACGTTTTAATATTTTTGTAATATGAGACGCCTGTTCGATAGTCACGAACGTGCCTAAACAACGAGCAGGTAGGGACACGGGCGAAATAGAATTGGGAGAATCTTTGTCGACGAACGGAAAAATGCCGACACGCGGAGCAGTTCAAGTAACGTGGATTACTGAGTTGAATTTCACGTCATTAATTACGGATTTGATTCCGTAAGCAGCCCACCGGCGAGCAGTATCGCCTGCGCGATGTCGGCCATCGGCTTGCGCATGTTCATGCTGGCTTTTTTCATCAGCGCATAGGCGCGCTCTTCCGAAAGATGGCGTTGCTCCATCAGCAAGCCTTTTGCGCGTTCGATTAGTTTGCGTTCTTGAAGATTGAGCTTGAGCGTGGAGACTTCGTCGCGCAGGGAAACAGATTCACGGAAGCGGCTGACTGCGAGCTCGATGGCGGGCGCGAGTTCTTCGACTCGCAGGGGTTTTACCAGATAACTCATCACTCCCGCATGAGTCGCGCGCATCACCGTTGAAGCATCGGCATGACTGGTAATCAACACGATCGGCAACGGACGGGTTTGCATGATCTCTCGCGCCGCGTCGATGCCATCGAGATCCGGCAATCCCACCGCCATTATGATGACTTCAGATCCGGAAGCCTGAGAAAGCGCCAATGCCACTTTTCCACTCGAGCCCTCGGCGGCGACTTGATAACCGCAGCTGCGTAGACTTGCTACGAGTTGGCGCCGCGAGGGTTCGTGATCGTCGATGACCAGTACTTTCTTCATACCGGCAATACCCCACCATCCCCTTTTCGATTTTTCGAATGAGCGACGCGCCGGACAAACTCGGAAAGAAATCGCTCGCCATAATACTTCAGTGCCGGCGCATAATTATGCGTGTCCGCCATGATTTTGTCCGGTTGGACGTAAGGCGCCAGCGCCAAGTCTTTGGACCGCTCCTCAATCCATCGTTCGATCATGCGCGGAGTTACTTCAAGATGAAACTGCAGCCCATAGATGGTTTTGCCGAGGCGAAACGCCTGGGTGCGAAAATGCTGCGATGAAGCGAGTAGGATTGCCCCGCTGGGCAGTTCAAAACCGTCCCCATGCCACTGAAACACGGTAGCAATTTCCGGCAGATAGCCGAGCAATGAATCGACCTGACCGTGCGGCGTAATGGAAATTGGACTCCAACCTATCTCTTTGACCGAGCCGTGAAATACCGCCGAGCCCAGAGTCGTGGCAATCAACTGCGCGCCTAAGCATACGCCCAAAACCGGCACGGCATCGTCAATAGCCGCTCGTATAATCCGCTTTTCCCAGCGCAAAAACGGGAAACTCGCCTCATCATCGACGTTCATCGGGCCGCCCAGAATGATCAGGGCTTTGACTTCGTCCCAGTTTTCCGCCGGCATCTCATCGTGAAATAGACGGACAATTCGAAAGGCAGTTTGCTGCTTTTCGAGGACTTCGGCGAAGAAACCCAGATCTTCGAATGGGTCATGCTGAAAAACGACGACCTCACCCATGGGTCCCCCAAAAGTTATTACTGGGCCAGTGAAATTTGCACTGAAGCTATTTCACCTCAGTACAAATTGTCCGCGGTTAGATATCAAAATACAGAGCGAACTCCCAAGGATGGGGGCGCAGCCGGATGGCATCGACTTCATGCTTGCGTTTGTAGTCGAGCCAGGTCTCGATCACGTCCTTGGTAAACACGTCGCCGGTGAGCAAGAAGGCATGGTCCTTCTCCAGAGCGTCGAGCGCCTGATCCAAC
>DATLCH010000089.1:0-6215 GCA_035526465.1 Candidatus Limnocylindrales bacterium
GCACGCGATGCTGAGTTGCAGCTTGCGCAAAAAAAGAGGCCGGATTCTTGTGAATCCGGCCTCTTGCCACTGAACGTGACGGGGGCTCAGTGGCGCCGCGGGTCCCGTGGGAGCTTGCTGAAGGAGACAGCGCGGGACGCGGCAAGTCAATTCAGATTGGAGCTCCTAGTCGCTTGTGTCCACTTATCGCGTTGCAGACGGCGTTGTAGATACGTGTCTTTGGGCCACTTCCAATTGCGCCCGGGAAGCTCTTCGCCGAAATAGGCAGCGCCGTTCACTTTGCTTTGTAGAAATACTAACTGCCAGTAACTTGGTTTATTGAGATCTGTTTCCATAGCTTTCATCTTTCCGTTCTCCTTTTTCTCCTTATTTTTTAGACGCTGTAACCTGTCCCTCTGCATCTTTTTTCGTCTCGAGTCCGTCTCTTGTAATGAGCCCGATAGTGCAGGAGCCATGCCGGAAGTTGAATTTACCGTGGACGGATAGGCTGTCCTTAATATTCTTAAATTAAGACTCGGGCAACGAGGCGGCGACGACCGGCGAAACTCGGCGAACTTTTAAATCGGTCAGAAGTGCCGTGCGCATGCCCGCCGAAAAGCGATTGGTAACTATGTCGGCGAGTCAAAATATCGTTGCGCCATCAATAGGTTAGGCTCGAAGTCTCGTGTCAGTGTCGTAAAATCTGCCCGCCCATCTGGCGCTGGATAGATGAGTTCAATGGCATGCAGTAACGTGGCGATTCAGACTTTGAATGTATCGAGGGTTGCGCGGGGGAATAGTTCGTCGACGCCCAAGTTCCGGCTGGCAACGCCTTGTTCAATACTATAGCGGAGAAAAGTTTCGAGAGTCTTGCGATTGGCCTCGACACCGTAAGGCCAGAAGTCTTGACCCATTAGCTGGCGTACTTCTTCGGCATGATTGGCGGCCCACGGTATCACTGAGTGAATCGCGTCATTGCGGAAAATTGTGTCGACGCAATGCTGCTTGGCGTCGAGCAGCGCTTTGTAAAGACTCTGGGCAATCCACGGATGGCGCTGGAAGAGTTGCTCGCGCAACACCATGACATGCATGATCGGAAAAATTCCGGTGCGGCGAAAATGATCGGTCTCAACGGCGCGCGGATCGGCGAACAGCCGGCGCACTTGCGGGGCGCGTTTGACGAAAGGCGCAGGCACCTGAGCTGTCAGCAACGCGTCGATCTCACCTGCGACCAACATATCGGAGAGGTTTTTGCCGGTTGGAATATTTTCTATGTCGATCTCGGGAGGCAGTTTCAGCGCGACCTTCTCCTTGCGTTCCGAAGACTCCAACCCGCCGGTGAGCCAATGCATATCACTGGGGCGGACACCGTAGTCGTCTTGCAAGAAGCCGCGCAGCCAAACAGTCGCGGTCATCTGCCATTCGGGAATACCAACGCGTTTACCTTTCAAGTCTGTGGGCTTGTCGATGCCGGCAGTGCTGTTGACGTAGGCGCAAGAGTGACGAAATTTGCGATAAACGAATGCCGGAATTCCGATGAACGGGTAATTGCCGCGCGCTTTACCGGCGACGAAGCTGCCGAAGGACATTTCAGCAGCATCGAATTCCTGATGCATGCCCATGCGCCAGTGGACTTCCGGCGGTCGGTTGATGGTGATGAAGTTAATTTCCAGTCCTTCGGCGCGCACGGCGCCGTCTTTCAGGGGTCGGACAATGTCATAGTCGCCGCAGCCGAGGTCAATGGTTAGTAAAGGCATGGATTAGCTCCGTTTGAGAATCGGTGAAGTGCCGCAGTAATGGCGGAGTCCATCAACCACGACCCCACTCTCCAACAAGTCAGTTCGATCACGCGTACGCGTTATAGATGCCGTGAAATTTGGCGATCTTGAAGCGCACCATATGGGCGGCTGCCTCGCGCACTAACTGTTCTTGGTGTTCGGTGTTGGCGTGCTTGGCGATTATTTCACTCGCCATCGCCGTGTGTTCCTGGTCGGCGACTGCGTGCACCGTGAAGAATTGGATCTGCTTATCGTTGAGGCCGTAGTGTTTTTTTAGAGCCGCTATATGTTCTTCGGAATAGCGGCAAACCATGGTTTCGTTGACGAGAGCGGAAGCGCGATTTTCCGGCGCCGTTCCTAACAGCATGCCGTGAATCGTCTTGCTCGTGTGCGCCAGGCATTCGAAGACGGGTGTCGCTTTTTGAAAGTCCTCTTCTTGCAGGCCGATCTCCAGGCCAAACTTTTTTGCCAGATCGGGGTGATACTGCTCTTCATTCATTTGATAGAGAAAATATTTGAACAGCTCGGGCTCGTGGCTGTTCTTGACCATGCACAACGCAAAGCCCTTGAGCAGCGCATGATTATGCAAGTAGTGCTGCATGGCCCAGCCCTGCAGCCGTTTGGTTGATAGGGTGCCGGCGCGCAGTTCGGTGAAATAGGGCAGTTCGACCAATTGGTCGACGCCCGGCTGGATAATATCTTTGATGAGTGAATCGACGAATGCTTGAGTCGCCATGTTAGTTCCTCTTTTCTTTGAATACTTCATCGGTGAGGGTGTAATCCATTACCTGTGCTGCCGGCACCGCGGTGGGAATCAATTTCGCCGCGTAAGCCTGATCGTAAATTTCTTGCAAGTCTTTGAGTGGAATCTTGCCGTCGACGGTGAAGCCGTTGAGCCAGGATTTATAAGACTCTTCGGCGACCTTGGCTGATACCCTCCACTTGTTCTGAATATAGTTAACCATCCAGATTTTTTCTCTGCGATTGAAGTCCATGGCTTCGAAAACCGCGCGAATGACCGTCTTCACGCCCGCCGGGTCCTTTTTGAGTTTTCCCTCATGGATGGCCATGCCGCCCGAGGCCGAACGCATGTTGAATTCCGGCGCCGAGGCGATTTCCCGATAGCCTTTTTGCACCATCGTGACGTTGTGCGGCAGCGAGAGCACGGCGGCGGCGACGCTGCCTTGGCTGAGTGACTGGACGCTGTTCGACACCGACCCGGTCTGAATGTAAGTCACCAGATCGGGGTTGACGCCTTTGCGTTTGATCAGGTCACGCGCGACGATGTCTTGCAGCGTCGCTAGACGGTCCACCGCGACGGTTTTGCCGACGAGATCTTCGGCGCGGCGCATGTCTGGATTGCCGATGAGCCAAAACAGCGTGCGGTCGTGGGTCACCATGATGCCTTTGAACGGCAACCCGCGCGCGGCGGCGACCAATGGACCGGTAATGCCGGTCAGGTAATCGATTTCGCCTGACACTAATGCAGACGTCTGTACTGCTCCGGCAAGTTGGACGAGATCGACATCAAGGCCGTGCTTTTTGAAGATGCCCGCGTCTTTCGCGACGAAGAACGTTAGAAAAGTAAGGCTAAACGCCGGGTAGCCCATGCGAACTTTCTTGAGTTCTTGGGCGTTAGCGCCAGGGAACTGGACAACGAGGATCCCCAGCGCCCATACGAGTAGCGCTCGTACCGGCAGATGTCGGTGATGTTTTCGCAAAGTTTTCATAGTTGTCTCTTATTAATAGAGGCGATCGATGAAGCCGGCCTTTTTTATCCCGCGCACAATGCTTTCGTCAACGCTATCGCCAACCGTGATTTCGCTCGCCCGGTTTGCCGCGGCTTGCTCGAGCTGAATGCGCACATTGGATCCGCGAATTGATAATCTAAAGCCAATCGCTAGCGTTTGGCGAACACTTTGTCGATGAACCCTTCTTTGACGAGTTTGTCGACAATGCTGTTGTCTATCACCTTGGCTGTCAACGATTCGGCGTCGACGCCTTTGACCGGCTCGAATTCCAAGGTGGTGGCGACGTTGCGCGGATCGACGCGCGGAACTTTTTCAATGTAGCGGACGACGATGCTGTACATTTCTTCCAAGAAGCCGGGATCGCTGCGCTTGAAATATTTTTGCAGCACCTTGAGCGTGGTGTCTTTATCATGGTGCATCAGTGCCACCGCTTCGATGTAAGCGCGCATGGCGCGCTCGACGGTATCGGGATTCTTGCGCCAATACTCTTGGGTGACCGCCATGACGTTCATGGCGAACGGGATGTCGAGATCGGCGGCGTTTAGCAGGGCGCGTGCCGGGGCGCGCGGTTTGACTGCCGTCACCATGCCGGCCAATTGTTTCTGTTCGAACGCTGCTTGGACTTCCGGCGCGCCGCCGAGGGGCCGCTGGGTTACGGCCTTCTCCATGTTGAGCTTGCGCAGAATCAGCGTGGTCACGGTATGCGCAGTCGAATTGTACCGAGTGATTCCCAGGGATTGGCCCTTAAGCTGATCAGTGCGGGTGATCTCCGGCTGGACGTATAGCGTCATTGGCGGTTTGTTGGTCATGGCGCCGATCGTCAGCACCGGCGCACCGCGCGCAGCAGCCAGGACAACGCCGCTCATGCCTGGCGCGCTGAGTTCAAGACTGCCGCCGAGCAAGGCTTGGATATTGGTCCCGCTCGACGCGATGTAAACCAGTTGGACGTCGAGACCGTATTTCTTGAACATGCCGGTTTCATGGGCCATCCAGACGCTGGCGACTGTCGGGCCGACGACTGAATAGGACAGGCGCACGGGTGCGGCATCGCCGTCAACCGTCATAAGCGCGGCTAAAATGATCGACAGCACCATTGATTTCATGGCGGCGAGTGTAGCCGTGACAGCGGTGAATTTCGAGGGGGCAATAAGTGGATCGGCCTCGGTCGTGCACTCCTTGAACGTTAAGCGGCAGATGCCCACACTCTCTAGGAAATGTTGAGTATGGGAACGAAGTGCCGCCTTTGTTTCACATTTGGGAAAATGATATGGCCTTTTGCCACAACTCAGACTCAAACATGTGGTATCGGTCTTGCGCTAAGGTCTCGGCATAATGAACTCTCGAGTAGCGAACTCAACTAATCGTCTAAAACCTAGAAAGGGAGGAATGGTATGGCTTGGAGAAAAATCGCTTTAATCGCGTGCGCGATATGTCTGGGCAGCTCAGTGGGTCATGCACAAAAATATCCTGACAAAGTCATTACGATTGTCGTGCCGTTTACTGCCGGCGGACCGACGGATACCGTTGCTCGTTTGGTGGCTCAGCCGATGTCCACCATTCTTAAGGGGCAGATCATCATCGAAAATGTCGGCGGCGCGGGTGGAACCATCGGCGCTAACCGTGTGGCCAAAGCCGCGCCGGACGGCTACAACTTATTGTTGCACCATATCGGTCAAGCCACGGCGCCCTCCCTTTATCGCAAACTGCCCTATGATCCGGTCAACGACTTCGAGCCGATCGGCTTGATTAATGAAGTGCCGATGACGATCATCGCGCGGCGCGACTTTCCACCCAAGGATCTGAAGGAGCTGATCGCCTACCTCAAAACCAACAAAGAGAAAGTCACGTATGCTAACGCCGGTATCGGCGCCGCCTCGCATCTCTGCGGCATGTTGCTCATGAGCCAAATCGAGGTCGATCTGACGACCGTGCCTTACAAGGGCACCGCCGATGTGATGAAGGATCTTTTGGGCGGTCAGATTGATTTTACTTGCGACCAGACAACAAATACCACGAGTCAGATCAAAGCCGAAAAAGTCAAAGTCTATGGTGTCACCACCAAGACCCGATTGGCCACTTTTCCGAAGATTCCGACGGTGGATGAGGCCGGACTCAAGGGCTTTGAAGTGTCAATATGGCACGCGCTATATGCGCCCAAAGGAACGCCGAAACCGGTTATTGAAGCCTTGACCAAAGCATTGCAGGCGGCGCTCAAGGACAAAATCGTGAAGCAGCGGTTTGCCGATCTCGGCACAGAACCGGTCGCTGAGAAGCGTGCTACGCCGGAAGCGCTACGAGTCCAATTAAAGTCGGAAATCGACAGATGGGCGCCGATTATCAAAAAGGCGGGTGTCTACGCAGATTGAGCTTAAGTTTAGCGAGCGACCAAAAGGCCGGGCTTTGTCCCGGCCTTTTTCGCTTTTGTTTTGGCGCGACCTGGGATACAAGGCGCGAGAACAATCATAAGCATTCAACGATTGGGGTCTAATGATCCGTAGCACCAGAGACTTGTGGAGTGGTCTGATTTACATCTGCTTTGGCACTGCCGCGATTATTCTCGGTCGTGAGTATGGGATGGGCACGGCGCTGAAAATGGGCGCGGCTTATTTCCCGACGTTGCTAGGTTGGTTGCTTGTTCTGATCGGTGCAATCGCGCTAGTCCGTGCTTTCGTGGCACAAACGGAGCCGATTGGATCATTTTCCATAA
>DATLCH010000220.1:0-5426 GCA_035526465.1 Candidatus Limnocylindrales bacterium
TCGAACGATACTCGCGTCTCAACGCCCAGCCGGGAATTTTTGCGCTTTCGTCGGCGCGGATTGCTTCGACGCGGCGCCCTTTGACGGCGGCCAGGCGCATGGTGACGATCGGCACTTCCGCATGACGCGAAATTTCGAAGCGGGACAGCAATTCTCCAATAGCTTTACGTTGATCGTTCTGCACATCGAATAGCACTAGATTGGGCTCATTTTGGCCAAGGCGCCGATCAACCTGACGCAACAGCATATCTTGCGCACCATGCAAAGCCACCAAGAGAAATGTCCCAAGACCGATCGCCAACATCACCGATGTGGTTTGGTTGCTCGGACGATGTAAATTGGCCAGCCCCTGGCGCCAAGAAAAAGCCAGAAAGCGCGGCGCCAAATGGCGCATGAGCAGCGCGCCAATGCGCGCCAGTATGGCGAGTAGAATAAACACCAAAAGCACTGCGCCGGCAAATACCGCGCCCTGTCGCCAGTTGCCGAGAGTCGCACTCGCGAAAGCCAATACCAGTAGAGCGATCAAAGACACGATGAAAACCACCAGCGGATCCTTGGCGCGCGGCTCTTCATCGTAGGAGGCCCGCAACGCCATAAGCGGCGAGATGCGACGCAAAGATATCAAAGGTAAGAGGGCGAACAGGAATGCCGTTGTCATACCGATGACAACGCCGGCAACGATTCCCAGCGGTGAGATCTCGATCACCGGTGCCACCGGGAGAAAATCCTGCAGCACTGCCGGGAGATAAGACTGCGCCCAGACCCCTAAGCCCACTCCCGCGGCTGAGCAAATGATGGTTAAAAAAAGTAGTTGCAACAGATAAATCGAAACGGTTTCCGCCGGCCGGGCGCCAATACAACGTAACAATGCCGCAGCTTGCGCCTTTTCCTTCGCGTAAACGTAAATAACGCTGGCGACACCGATACCGGCAAGCAGCACCGCGACAAACACCGCCAAGCGCAAAAAGCGCGAAAGATTCTCCATGTTGGCAGCGATCGATGCGGTGCGTCTGCTGACCGTATCGGCCTCCAGATGCAAGCGTTGCAGTTGCGGCGCGATCTCTTTGACGATGCGATCGACCTGGGTTTCGGCGGCAAACTTAAAGAAGACGCGGTAGCGCACCACACTTCCCTTTTGAATCAGCTTGGTGCGATCAAGATACGCAAGCGGAATGTAAACTCTAGGGCTAATCAGCGAGAACGCCAAAGACTCGCCCGGAATCTTGCGCAAACCGCCAATAATGCGAAACTCCTGATCACCGAGTTTGATACCGTCTCCAACCTTGGCATTAAACTGCAACAGGACATTCTCGTCCACTAACGCATTGGCGCCGGAATGAAACGAGTCGAGCGATAGCGGCGGCACGGTCTCCAAAGCACCATAGTAAGGAAATCCCCCGCCGATGGCCCGTACCTGCACCAGACGCGAGTCGCCATTGGCCGAAAACGTGACCATCGAGGTAAAGCCGACTTGGCGCGCCTGATCGCCGCCGAGAGAGTGAACCAAGTTTTCATCGTCCTTGGAAAAAGGTTCGCGGCTATCGATAGCCAGATCGGCACCCAAAAGACTCTTTGACTGTGATTGAATGCTGGCGAGCAAGTTCTCGCGAAACGAAAACGCCAAGACTACCAATGCCACGGCCAGAACCACACACGACATCGACAGTAACAAGCGCAAGAAACCGCGCCGGCTGTCGCGATAGGCCATGCGCCACACCCAGAGTTTCCAGAACGTAATCATCTATATGCTCAAGTCGAGCTGCGCGAAGGCCCGGCCTTGGTTACGTCGGACGCCAAGCGCCCAGCCTTGAGAGTGATCACACGGTCGGCTTGTTCGGTGAGCTCGCGATCATGGGTAACCAGAATCAGCGTCGTTCGATTCATGGCGTTCAAATTGAATATTAGTTTAACAATACTCTCGGCGGTCTCGGCATCGAGATTTCCGGTGGGCTCATCGGCAAACAAGATCTTCGGCTGATTCATAAATGCCCTGGCGATCGCAACGCGCTGCTGCTCGCCACCGGAAAGTTGCATGGGGTAATGATACATGCGATTACGCAGGCCGACTCGGCCGAGCAGCTCCAAGGCACTGGCGCGCACCATGCGCTCGCCGCTGATCTCGGCGGGCACCATGACGTTTTCCAGAGCCGTTAGTGACGGCAGCAGTTGAAAACTTTGGAAGATAAAACCGATGGACTGGTTACGAATACGCGCTAATTTCTCTTCGCTAGCCTTATGCAGAGCGACACCGTCGAACTCCACCGCGCCCTGGCTGGGCCGCTCCAGACCGGCGCAGATGGCGATCAAAGTAGTTTTGCCGCTGCCCGAAGGTCCAATGACAGCACAGCTTGTGCCGCCTTCGATCGCAAAGGACACATCGGTCAAGACATGAACGGTGTCGTCGCCACTCTTAAATTCCTTATTTAAATGCTCTACTGTTAAAATGTTATCGGTGCTCATGCGAGATGCAGTTACACAGAAATTAGGATTAAAACGCTTCCCATCAAATCGACTGTAAATCAAATACAGCAAATCTAGAACTTATAAGATGACGACACAATACAGTTTTCCACGATTGAACTTGTGGCGGTACGGACTATATCTTAGTTTTTTTTTAATGCTCACTGGCGCGGCACCCGGACCAAAGAATATTCTGTTCCTCGGCGACAGCATCACCGCCGGTTACGGCCTCGAACCCTCTCAGTCCTATCCCGCTCTAATCCAGGAAAAGATCGATGAAAAAAAGTGGCCGTTTCGAGCCGTTAATGCCGGCCAGAGCGGCGACACTAGTGCTGGCGGGTTGAACCGAATGGAATGGCTTCTACGCTCTCCAGTAGACGTCCTGGTTTTAGAACTCGGAGGGAACGACGCCCTGCGCGGCCTTCCTCCGGAAACGACCCGCCAGAACCTTCAAGCGATCATTGAACTCACGCGAAAAAAATACCCGCAGGCTAAAATCATATTGGCCGGCATGAAAGTGCCGCCTAATATGGGCGCGGGTTACGCTGGAAAATTCAACTCGATCTACCCTGAACTGGCGAAAAAGCACAATGCTCTGCTCATCCCTTTTGTTCTTGATAACGTCGGCGGCATTCGCGAATTGAATTTGCCCGACGGCATTCACCCAACCGCCAAGGGTCATGAAATTGTCGCTGCCAATGTTTGGAAA
This sequence comes from Candidatus Limnocylindrales bacterium, assembly GCA_035526465.1. Classification (GTDB taxonomy): domain Bacteria; phylum Desulfobacterota; class Binatia; order UBA9968; family UBA9968; genus DP-20. The sequence continues at coordinate 3,170 of DATLCH010000220.1, forward strand.
GTTTTGGAGCCGGTTCTGCAAAGTTTGCACGGCAAGTAATGCCAGTTTGAAAACATTCGAACCTCGCGAATGATTCCCGCCTCAGGATGTCAAGTCCTATAAGGGTCGCCAGCTGAATCGTCATATACTTCGTTACTTGTCTTGACACCATCACCTTACCTGGACGATAGTTTCCGCTATCACGATCAACAACGCGCCCAGACACAGCGCGACAAGGAGACCCATGGCAGTTCGACTGATTGTCACAATCACAGCCGCGCCCGGCAAAGGCGCGCAACTGGGCGCACTATACAAATCCCGCTGCGAAGACATTGTCAAAGAACCCGGTTGCGAACAGTTCGAAGTTTTCCAAAGTGTCGTCAACCCCGACCACCTGGTCATTCTCGAACGCTGGACCGACCAGGCGGCTTTGGACGTGCACTCGAAGGTTAATGCAACGCGCGCGCCTATCCCTGGAGAGCTGCGCGTCGGCATAACCGAACGCGAGGATTACACGTACAACCGGACACGCTAGCGTCTCGCGAAACGGCAATTATCGTAACAGGCGCAGAATTCGCTGCGCTACAATCAATCCCGAGGTGAACAATGGCGGAATCACTTGAAAGCTTTAAAAGTTTCATCGGCAAGAGCGAGAGCGCGACGGATGTTGTCACGGCTTCAACGATGGTGAAATTCGCCGCAACGTTGGGACTGGAGAACCCGCCGTTGGAAAAAGGCTCGGCAATCCCGCCCGGATGGTACGGGGGGTTATTTCCGGCGTCGCACCGGCCGGACAAGATGCGCACCGACGGACAAGCGTCGGGCGGCGGCTTCATGCCGGCGATCCCGCTGCCGCGCCGAAGAATCGGCGGGACGCGCGTGTCGTTTCATGAACCCCTGCGAATCGGTGATGAGGTTACGCGCAAAACCGAGATCGCTGACCTGAAGATTGAGGATGGCGGTGAACAAGTGACCATCATCGAGCGCAACAGCATGTCCACCGCGCGCGGCTTATGCGTCGTTGAAGAACGCGACATGGTCATGTTGAGCGAAGCGCGCGGCGATGCTGCACCCAAAACCTCGCCAGCCATTCCAAGCTCAGCGAAATGGAATCAAACGGTGGAACCCAATCCGCCGCTGCTGTTCCGCTTCTCGGCGATTCGTTTTAACAGCCACCGCATTCACTACGATCGCGATTACGTCACCAAGATCGAAAAACTGCCGGGGCTGGTGGTGCAAAGTTCACTGATCTCCCAGCTGCTGATGGAAATGTGCCGAAGGGAGATGCCGGCCAAGCGCATGACCAACTTCGATTTTCAAAACCTCCGCTCAGTCTACGACAGCGACGGTAAGTTTACTCTGAACGGCAATCCGAGCGCCGACGGGCGGGACGCCACGCTGTGGGCGGTGGATGGGAAAGGCAATCCGGCAATGTTAGTAACCGCGAAATTCGCCTAAAAGCGACCGCTCGAAAGAGGGTATGGGCGCAGCATGCTGCGCCCTTTTTTTTCCGCCCTTGTGCTCTGCTTCGAAGATACGTCCAGGAAAATCTTGGCGCCGAATCGGATCGAGGTTCCGTCATACCGGCGAAAGCCGGTATCCAGCCCCTCCTCGCGTCGATGCCGGCCTGCGCGTAGGAACACCAGGTGGAGCAGGTTGCGAGTTCATCCTTTGTTGACGAGCGTAAGCTAATCAACACTTTGTGGTTAAATCTCCGAATCTATGTCTACCCAATCGGATGGCGCCCAATGAACTCCTGCAAAGTTTTCAGCGCGCCATCACCATCCCAGAAGGTCATATGCCTTACGCCCGGGATTAGCGCCAATTCGGCGCCTGGGATTAGCGGCGCAAGTCGCCGCGCCGTCGCTTCGGGCGTGCTGCCGCGCCGTTCGACACCGTCGTCGGCGCCGCACAGAATCAGCGTCGGCACTTTTACCTTGGGCGCTTCCGCCAGCGTGTCCCAGGTAAGCCGCGCCAATTCGTGAGCGCGATACTGCTCCACCGTGCTCTGTCCCGACCATAGCGCCCGCGCCAACTCTGCCGCCTGCTGCCGATGACTGCGGTAGAATTCGGGGTTATACGCCATCTGGTCGTTGTCGATATGTTCGAGGATATATTTCTCGAAACCAATCTTGTGAATTTCATCCAACGCTTCCGGTCCCACCTCGCGCAGCGTGCCATCGAGGCGGCGCACGCCCGGTCCGGTGGTGGATATCGTTAGACTCGCGACCATCTCCGGCCGCTCGATCGCCATCGCCTGAACGATCTGCCCTCCAAT
>DATLCH010000221.1:0-5862 GCA_035526465.1 Candidatus Limnocylindrales bacterium
CTTGGAGGATTTGCTTGGTAAAAGCTTTGCTGCCTTCGAGTTGGGCGGCAGCTTTGTTTGGTCCGAAAATCTTCAGACCGCGCGATTCAAAGAGATCGACGATGCCGAGGGTCAGCGGCAATTCCGGTCCGACTACGGTCAAATCGATTTTTTCTTTATCCGCGAACTCGGCGAGACGATCGAGTTGCTCTGGGTTGATGGCTACGCATTCGGCTAATTCGCCGATGGCGGCGCTGCCCGGCGCGCAGAAGAGTTTCGTTACGCGCGGGCTTTGGCTGAGCTTCCAGACCAGCGCATGTTCGCGGCCGCCGCTGCCGATGATTAGCAATTTCATGAAGCGTCGAAAGTTGACGATCGAGGACGGAGTATCCCAATCATCTATAACTCACCGCCGGAGAGGCTACCTAATGTCTAAAATGCCTCATCCCTGTAAAAATCATTGCGATGCCATGTTCGTTAGCGGCGGCAATGACTTCGTCGTCCTTGATCGAGCCGCCCGGTTGAATGATCGATTTGGCGCCGCCTTTGGCAGCCTCATCCAAGCCATCGCGAAATGGATAAAAAGCATCGGAAGCCACCGCCGATCCTTTGAGATCGAGTCCATGGGTGGCGGCGCGCAGGATGGCAATCTTGGTCGAGTCAATGCGGCTCATCTGGCCGGCGCCTACGCCGAGCACCTGGTCCGGGGAAGCGAAAACAATGGTGTTGGATTTTACGTGACGGCATACGCGCCAGGCGAAGTCGAGGGCGCGATACTCGTCGTCCGTGGGTTTACGTTCGGTGACGACTTTACAGGCGCGCACATCGATTTTGCCGGTATCCCAATCTTGAATCAACATGCCGCCACGCACGCGGCGAAGATCATAACCGCCGGTCTGCGGCTCGCTCATGTCGCATTCGAGCAAGCGAATGTTGAGCAGTCGTTTCTGCGAAGACAGCACGGCCTTCGCTTGCGGGGTAAAGCTCGGCGCGATGACAATCTCGAGAAAAATTTCTTTGAGCTCCAAGGCGGTCTCTTCGTCCACCGGTCGATTGAAGGCCAAGACGCCGCCAAAAATGGAAACCGGATCGCAGGCCTTGGCTTTGCGAAACGAGTCGGCGAGGGATTTTGTCGATAGGGCGACACCGCAAGGATTGTTATGCTTTATCGCCACGGTGGCGATATCGGAGAATTCTAACACCGTGCTCAAGGCGGCATCGGCGTCGAGGATATTGTTGAAGGAAAGTTCTTTGCCTTGGAACTGTTTGGCGCGCGAGATCGCTGGGCCGGCGTCACCTGCGGTGCCGTAAAACGCGGCGCTCTGATGGGGATTCTCGCCGTAGCGCATGTCTTGCAATTTATTGACTTGGATGTTTACCGTTTGACCCCAGCGCTGCGGCTTCTTTTCTTCATCGAGGGATGAAAAATAGTTGGAAATGGCGCCATCGTAATGCGCCGTGTGCTGGAATGCCTTGCAGAAAAGCCGAAAGTGCGTCGCTGGCAAAAGCGCGCCGTGGTTGGATTTCAATTCGCTGATAATAGTATCGTAATCTGCCGGGTCGACCACAACACCGACATGCTGATGGTTCTTCGCTGCGGCGCGGACCCTGCTCGGGCCGCCGATGTCGATGTTTTCGACGACTTCTTCGAATGCGGCGCCACGAGCCACGGTGGCCTCGAAGGGATACAGATTCACCACTACGAGATCGATAGGCTGGATGCCATGCTCTCGCATCTTGGCGACATGTTCAGGATTGTCGCGCAGCGCCAGAATGCCGCCGTGAATTTTTGGATGCAGGGTTTTGACCCGACCATCCATCATTTCCGGGAAGTCGGTGAGCTCAGAAACATCTTTGACGGGAATCTTATTGTCGCGCAGCAACGCTGCGGTCCCCCCGGTGGAGACAAGCTCGACTCCCATCGCGACGAGCGCGCGGGAGAATTCGACGATGCCGTTTTTGTCAGAAACGCTAATGAGGGCTCTTTGAATCTTGCCCACTGCAGGATTCCTCCTAATTGTGGTAGTGGATGCGCGGAACGCGAGCGCTGATGGAAGTGAAAATTTCGTATGAGATCGTGTTTGCCCAACCGGCGATTTCGTCGGCGCCGATTTCCGCAGCGCCCTGAATGCCGAGGAGAACAACCTCGTCTCCCTGCTGAATATTTCGTATATCGGTAACATCGATGGTAGTCAAATCCATGCTCACTCTGCCGATCACCGGCGCGCGTTTGCCGCGCACCAGGACATGCGCGCGATTGGAAAAAAGCCGGCGGTAACCGTCGGCGTAGCCCACCGGCAGCGTGGCGATCAGGCTGTTCCGTTTCGCCGTGAATGTGCGGCCATAGCCAACGCTGGTTCCGGCCTCGACGCGCTTCAATTGAATGATCCGGGTTTTCCAACTTAGCACCGGCTTGAGATCGATGTTCTCTTGCAGCGCCGGGGCAGGATACATCCCGTAGAGAATCAGCCCGGGACGCACCATAGAAAAATGCGCTGCCGGTTCGGTGATGAGGGCGGCGCTTTTAGCCATGTGGCTGCTCCGATGGGTCATTTTCGCCTCGGCTAAGCGGTTTAAAACTTCGTGAAAACTGCTCAGTTGTTTTTGCGTGACGCGCTCGTCGGCGCGCTCGGCATCGGAAAAATGCGAAAACACTCCAGTCAGCTTTATCGCTTTCAGGGCGGCGAGCGCCGGCAGCCAGGCTCTAATTTCGGCTGCCGGAAACCCGATACGGCCCATGCCGGTGTCGACTTCGATTTCGACGCCAAGGGTCGTTTTCAATCGTTGCAACTGCTTGTCCAATTCTTTCAAAGTGGCAACCTCATGAACCACCGGCGTCAGCCGGTTCTTTATAAACTGTTCCAACTGTTCGACGTAGAACCCGGCGACCACCAAGATCGGCTGTGTAATGCGCGCTCGCCTGAGCTCGCTTCCTTCCTCGACCGTTGCTACGCCGAAAGCATCGCTGCCGGCGGCGGCTAAAGTTTTGGCCACAGCCTGGGCGCCATGGCCATAAGCGTTTGCTTTAACCATGGATAGGACTTTGACCCGCGGACCGACCAGAGTGCGAATCTGTTTGAAGTTCCAGCGCAACGCCTGGTGATCGATGAAGCAGAGGGTGGGCCGCCCTGGTGGGGTGTTGGTCATGAAAACAGCGGAACGATCCAGCTGGAGGCTTACTTAACGATGGATCCGGCAAGTGCCGGTTGGTCCGGTGTCATAACGATCACGCGGTCGCCGCTGGACGCAGCGAGCAACATGCCTTGGCTATCCATGCCGCGCAATCTTGCAGTCGCCAAATTGGTGACCACAACGATCTGTTTCCCGACCAGTTCCTCCGACGTGTAGGAGCTTCTGATACCAGCGCAGATTTGCCGTTGTTCCGTGCCGAGATCGATTTGCAGGACCATGAGCTTATCTGCGTTGGGATGCGGTTCGGCAGCTTTGATTGTAGCTACTTTCAGCTCGATCTTTCTAAAGTCCTCGATGGAGATGGTCGTGCTAATTTCAGAAGTTTCCATTGGGCAAAAATATCAGAGTTGGAGCGCTAAAAAAAGTAAATCGTTGGATTGACACTCCAGCACTCCTTCCATAATAGTAACGATTATCAATTAAGAGGAGGGAGCTTTATGGCAAAGAGTTTATCTGGCACGAAGTCTCATGAAAACCTGAAGGGCGCCTTCGCGGGCGAGTCCCAGGCGAATCGGCGCTACCTGTATTTTGCACGGGTCGCGGATATCGAAGGGTATCCCGATGTCGGTGGCTTGTTTCGCGACACTTCCGAAGCCGAGACTGGTCACGCTTTCGGGCATCTCGACTTTCTCAAAGAAGTGGGTGATCCCTGCACCGGTGTGCCAATCGGTACAACGGCGAAAAATTTAAAGTCCGCGGTTGAAGGCGAGACTTACGAATACACGGAAATGTATCCGGGCTTCGCCAAGACTGCGCGCGACGAGGGGTTGCCAGAACTAGCCGAATGGTTTGAAACTTTGGCCAAGGCAGAAAAGTCTCATGCCGGACGGTTCGCCAAGGGCCTCGACACCCTCGGCAGTTAATGCTGGGCTGACCCTAGTGTGACGGCGGCGGATAGCGCCGGTTATCGGCTATCCGCCGCTCTAGTCCTTGCAGGTCATGAAAAAAATCGCTCTAGACGATATCCTGGGCTTTGCCGCCTACGAACAGGCGCGCGACGAGTTTCGCAGGGAAATAATTGAAAAGAAAAAGCTCCGTCGGGTGGCCGTGGGCGAGAACATTTCGCTGGTGTTCGAAAATCGTGACACGGTGATTTTTCAGATCCAAGAGATGTTGCGCGCCGAACGAATCGTCGACCTCGATAAAATTCGCGAGGAGATTAGCGTCTACAACGAACTTGTCCCCAATCCCGGCGAGCTCAGCGCCACTCTATTCATCGAAATCGAAGACCAGAACCATTTACGCGATGAACTGCTAAAATTCCGCGGCATTGAGGAATCCCTGCTGATGACGGTCGGCGACCACAGAATCCCTGGACGATTCGAAGCGGGACGAAGTAAAGAGGATAAAATAAGCGCGGTGCAATATGTGCGCTTTCTATTCACTGGGGAAGCTCGACAAGCGCTCATCGCCGGTGTGCCGGCTGAAGTTGTCATCGATCATCCGAATTACCGTGTCAGCAAAGTTCTTGGCGCCGCAGTACAGGAGTCTTTGGCGCGGGATTTGGCGGATTCGCTATGACCTCCATGCGGACTTCGGCGCGCAAGACCAAACAATTATCGCTGGTCTGGCAAGCCATCAAAGATGACAAATCGCATCCAACCGCGGATCAGATCTATGCGCGAGTACGCCGCAAGCTGCCCAACATCAGCCTCGGCACGGTGTATCGCAATCTGCAAAAGTTAGTCGGATCAAAAAAGCTGCAGGTATTGATGCTCGGACGCTCCCAACACTTCGACCCGCTGGTGCAGCGCCATCAGCACTTCATCTGCGAAGTGTGCGATCGCGTCTTCGATGTGCTGGTCGACGCTCAACGAGAAATTCGCCCGGCAAAGCTTCCCGAAGAGGGCTTCACCGTGACATCGCATCAGTTGGCCTTCTACGGCACGTGCAAGACCTGCTCTTCTTAAAGTGCGACCGGGTTGTGGATGGCCTGCGGCGATCGTGTTCTCATCCGCGACGATGACTAATGCACGAGCATTTAAGATTACACTGCAGCCATGAGGAGGAGAAATGAAGCGACGTGGTTTTATTGGCGCCCTCACGAGCTTTTTGCTCCTGCCGCTGCGGGAAATGGTCGAAGCCGTGTGCAATCCGTCGGTCGTGCATTTCTTTCATCATGGGCGCCAGCTGGTTCAGACGCGCGGCAATAACGGCAAGAGCCTGGTTCTTGGTTCTTATTTCCTTCAGTGGTACGGCCATTCGAGTTTTTTAATCCACTCGGGCAGCCAAACCAAAGTCGTCGCCGATCCCAACTTCAACGTCACGCCGGGAATCCAAGCCGATGCGGTGACCATTAGCAACGATCACTTCACTCACAATAACACCGGTGCCGTAACCGGCAATCCGGTGATTCTCCGGGGCATTACCTTCAAGCAGACCTGGCAGCCCATCCGCACCAGCATAAAAGACATCACCATCGTCAACATTCCCAGCCAGCGTAGCGCCAATTGGGGCGCGATCGCTAATTCGATCTTCGTGTACGAGATGGGTAGCCTATGTCTCGCGCACCTGGGCAACATCGGTCACCTGCTTACAGAAGAGCAGGCGAAAGTGCTACAGCGGATCGATGTTATGATGGTCCCGATCGACGCGATGACCAATCTCGGTTTTGAAGACGTCATGAAAGTCATAGATCAGGTAAAACCGCCCATCGTGATTCCGATGCATTACGATGTCGCGCGCCAAGCC
>DATLCH010000226.1:0-2324 GCA_035526465.1 Candidatus Limnocylindrales bacterium
GCAAGTATGCCAAACCTTAATGGTCCTCGTTAGTAGTTAGTCCTCGCTAAAAAGAAGCGGTTACGACGCATCGTAGCCGGCCGCGGATCAGTTACGGAAATTTCCGCTAGACTCAGGCGCTGCGTTCAATATCCGTAGAAATCGTTTCACACCAGAATTTGCGGCTGCGAATAATTGTCCAGCGGCGACAGTTGTGATAGCTCCTGGTTGGCAATTAATTCGAGATGAGCCCGGTCCAACTGTTCGCCTTGCCAACATTATTGAAGGAGATCGCTGGTGAAAACTGCAGAGATCAAGCCGAGAAGCCGAAAAACAAATCGTTCAGCGAAAAATACAGCCATCGACCGCCCGGCAAATCTCGGCACGCCGCAAATGAAGTGGGGCAGCGACGTCGTCGCGGAGACCACACGCCGTCTCGATCTCAAATACATTGCGCTTGTGCCCGGCGCGAGCTACCGCGGCTTTCATGACAGCATCGTCAATTACCTCGGCAATGAAAATCCCCAGATGGTGATCTGTCTGCATGAAGAACATGCGGTCTCAATCGCCGATGGTTACGGCAAGGTCACTGAAACACCGATGGCAGTCGCGTTGCACGCCAACGTCGGATTGCTGCATGCAGCCATGCCGATCTTCAACGCCTGGTGCGATCGCACACCGATGATTATTTTCGGCGCCACCGGTCCAGTGGATGCTCATCTACGCCGGCCATGGATCGACTGGATTCATACGGCCAAGGATCAGGGCGCGGTAATTCGCGACTATACGAAGTGGGACGATCAGCCGGCCTCGGCGCAGGCGGCAGTCGAGTCGGTGTTGCGCGCGAATCAAATCACGCGTACAGCGCCGCGCGGGCCGGTTTATATCTGCCTCGATGCCGGTCTGCAGGAGTCGAAGCTTACCGAAGAGATTGTCATTCCTGATGCGTCGCGGTTTGCGCCGGGGCCGACACCAGCGGTTTCACCGGCGTCGATTCAGCAGACGTTAAAAGCCGTAGAGCGGGCGAAGTTTCCATTGATCTTGGCCGGACGCGTGTCGCGTGATCAAGGCGATTGGGATCGCCGTGTGCGCTTGGCCGAGGCGCTCGGCGCCGCGGTATTGACAAGCAGCAATGATCCCTCGGCATTTCCGACCACCCATCCGCTGCACTTTGCCGCTCCTTGTGTGCGGCCCAACAAGGCGGCGGCGGCATTGATCGAAAAAGCAGACGTGGTCATCAGTTTAGACTGGCTCGATCTGGCGGGTGTGCTGCGCTTGAGTTTGGGCAAGTCGCAGACGCAAGAGCCGGCAGCGAAAACTATCATACATTGCTCCGTCGACAATTATCGCACCAATGGCTGGAGCATGGATCATCAAGCGCTCCCGGCAGTGGATATTCCCGTACTTGCCGAGCCGGATCAGTTTGTCGGGCAACTGCTCGACGCACTCGGCGCTGTAAAAGCTCAGAAGCTCACGATGCGCAATGAGATGAAAACGCTCAGTCATTGGAATGATACCAAATTTGCCAAGTTCTCCAGAAATGATGAGATGACGATGTGGGACATGGCGATGACGATGCGTGATTACGCCAAAGGAAAAGCTGTGACGTTTGCTCGTCTGCCCATCGGCTGGCCAGGGGAGGCCTATGAGTTCGACAGTCCGTTATCATTCATGGGCAACGACGGCGGCGGCGCGGTTGGCACCGGGCCCGGCCACAGCATCGGCACGGCGCTGGCGCTCAAAGATTCAGGCCGGCTGACCATCGGAGTCATCGGCGATGGTGACTACCTAATGGGCGTGAGCGCTTTGTGGACCGCCTCCCATTTTAATATTCCCGTGATGATCGTCGTGGCTGACAACCGGTCTTATTTCAACGACGAACTACATCAAGAGCGCGTCGCTAATATGCGCAATCGTCCGCCGCAGAATCGTTGGATAGGTCAGCAGATCGACAATCCTCGCGTCGATTTGGTTGCCATGGCGCGGGCGCAAGGGTTCGACAGCGAAGCGCCGGTGACTACGGCCGACGAATTAATGAAAGCGCTCAAGAAGGGCGCCGCCATTGTTGCCAACGGCGGGCGGTACTTTATCGATTCCGTCGTGCAACCTGGTTATGCCGACAGCGGTCCTGATCAGCGGGCGAGTTTGGGTAAGAAATAATCCGCCAGTTAATCATCGCAAGTCCAATCATAGCAGTTTTGAGTTCGCCGACGCTCCGTCCGCGCAGCGTCTGGTTAAAGTAATTCAATTGTTGTGAATAAAGTTTGTTGCTAGTACTTGATAAATCAGCGGAATATTACTTGACATATGTAATATTTACTTTTAAAGATTTGTTATCTCTTCAC
>DATLCH010000239.1:0-12979 GCA_035526465.1 Candidatus Limnocylindrales bacterium
GATCGACAAGTTTCTCGACGATGCCATCGAAGTGGATGTCGATGCGCTCGGCGACGGCGACGATTATGTTATCGGCGGCATTATGGAGCATATCGAGCGCGCCGGAGTGCACTCCGGCGATAGCGCATGCAGTCTGCCGCCGAAAACCATCAGCCGGGAAGTTCAAGATGAAATCCGCCGCCATACCGTCGCGCTCGCTAGGGCGCTCAACGTGCGCGGTTTGATGAACGTGCAGTTCGCCGTGCAAGGTTCCAATGTCTTCGTGTTGGAAGTAAACCCGCGGGCTTCCCGCACCGTGCCGTTCGTCAGCAAAGCGATCGGCATACCGCTGGCGAAGATGGCGGCTAAGATCATGGTCGGCAGAAAGCTCAAGGATCTCGGCCTGACACGGGAGATCGTGCCGACGCATATCTCGGTGAAGGAAGCGGTTTTCCCGTTCAATAAATTTCCCGGCGTTGACACCTTACTGGGTCCCGAGATGAAGTCGACCGGCGAAGTTATGGGCATCGACACGTCATTCGGGATTGCCTTCGCGAAAGCGCAGCTTGCTGGCGGTGTACGCCTGCCCAAGCACGGTAAAGTCTTTATTAGTGTACGCGACGAAGACAAGGCGGCCGTGACGCCGGTAGCGAAGACCCTCGATAGCGCCGGTTTCGATATCGTTGCCACCAAGGGAACCGCCGCATATTTCGGATCGCATGGAGTTTCCTGTGAAGTTGTCAAGAAAGTTCAAGAGGGCGGACCGAACATCGCAGATCGGATTAAGGCTGGCGATATCGCGCTGGTAATCAATACTCCGGAAGACGCCCGATCCCACGCCGACTCTTTCTATATTCGTCGCTGTGCCTTGGACTATTCGGTCCCTTACTTTACCACCATTGCCGGCGCCGAAGCCGCTGCTGAAGGCATCGTCTATTTGCAAAAACACGACTTCGACGTCAAGCCACTGCAAGAGTATGGCGTGCCCGTCTTGCCGTAGGCACGATAATGAAGCCGGCGGTCCAGTCCTCAGAAAATAAACCCGTTGCCGCGCATCCTCAGCTCAGCGTGCGTGACTGCTTGCGCGCGCTGTCTACTTCAGTGCAATTTCTCAAAGGCGTCGGACCCAAGCGTGCAGCGCAGCTCGAAGCAGCCGGTTTGGCGACCGTCGAAGATGTTCTCTATCACTTGCCATTTCGTTACGAAGACCGGCGTCAGTTAAAGAAAATAAACCAGGCGGCGATCGGACAAGAAGAGAGTTTTGCCGGCCAGTTGGTGATGCTGCAAAATCGCTTCAATGCGCGCCGGCGCAGGCAGATGTTGTCGGCGGTGCTGCGCGACGAGACCGGTACTCTCGATCTGATGTGGTATCGGGCGCCGAGCTATTTGGCGAAAGGGCTTGCGCAAGGGCAGAATCTCTTAGTCCATGGCAAGGTCGAGCAGGGGACCCAAGGACGTCTGCGCATTGTTCATCCGGAGTTTGAAGTTCTCGATGACGGCGAAGAGAGCGACCCCACGCGCGTTGCACGCATCTTGCCGGTGTATTTGCGGCCCGGCGGTATTCCGCTGTCGTTCATGCGCAAGCTGGCGACTCAAGCGCTCCAACAGTACAGGTACTCCTTACCGCCGGGGCTGCCACGGACCGTGGCAAGCCGTATGCAATTGGCATCAATACCGGAGGCCTTGAGTCAGTTACATGGCCCATCCATTGACACCAGCGTAAGCGCTTTGAACGAGGCCAATTCGCCGGCGCACCGGAGTGTGATTTTCGACGAATTGTTCTATTTGCAGCTGGGCTTGGGCCTGCGCAAACATTCACGGGCGCAGAGCAAGGCGCAGCAGGTCAATATTGCTGGTGGCAGACTGGTTACACGCATGCTCGAACTGTTGCCATTCAAATTAACCAACGCGCAGCAGAGGGTCTTTGGCGAGATCGCGGCCGACATGGCCGGCGCACAGCCGATGCAGCGCTTGGTTCAGGGCGATGTCGGTTCAGGCAAAACCATGGTGGCCTGGTTGGCGTCGCTGCGGGTCATCGAACAGGGATATCAGGCACTCTGGATGGCGCCAACGGAAATCCTTGCCGAACAGCATTTTCGCGGCTTGTCGCGCTATGCCGAATCTTTAGGGGTGACCGTGGCGATCTTGACCGCCGCCACACCGGCCAAGGCGCGCAAGGAATTGCTGGCGCGCATCGAGAGCGGCGAAATCCAGTTTGTCGTCGGCACTCACGCGGTCATTCAAGAGGATGTTCATGCGCCATGCATGGGTCTGGGTGTCATCGATGAACAGCACCGCTTCGGCGTTGCTCAACGCTTGTCGCTGCGCCGGTTAGTCGCGGGCAAGGAGTCTCTGTCTTCGGTAACCCATGAGCCGCATATGCTGTTAATGAGCGCCACGCCGATCCCACGCAGCCTAGCGATAGTGCTGTACGGTGACATGGAAGTATCCTTCGTCGACGAGATGCCGCCCGGCCGCACGCCGGTCGAAACCAGGGTTTTCACCGAACGCGAACGCAAGCAGGTCTATTCCATCGTTCTCGAGCAACTGAGGCAAGGGCATCAAGCCTTTGTCGTATTGCCACTGGTTGAACCGTCGGAACAATTGGAGCAAGTCAAAGACGCCACCCAGATGGCGGAGAAGATGCGCGAAACGCTGTTTAAAGACTTCGGCGTCGGCTTGGTCCATGGTCGTATGAAGGTGGAGGAGCGTGATCAAACCATGCGGGCATTTCGCGATGGCAAGTTGGGCATCCTCGTCGCCACCACCGTTATCGAAGTTGGTATCGACATTGCCAACGCTACGGTAATGGTGATCGAGCATGCCGAACGCTTCGGCTTATCGCAGCTGCATCAACTGCGCGGCCGGGTCGGCCGCGGCCAAGCGCCGGGATACTGCCTGCTCGTCAATCGCGGCACCGCAAGTGCCGTTGCGGTCGAGCGACTGCGCGTCATGGCTAAAGAGAAAGACGGTTTCAAAATCGCCGAAGCCGATTTGAAACTACGCGGTCCGGGTGAGCTTCTCGGCACCCGGCAGTCGGGTTTAGCTGACTTTCGTTTGGCCAGTCTCACCCGCGACACGCAATTGCTCATCGCCGCGCGTCAGGAAGCCCTCGCGTGGTTGGAGAAAGATCCCCAGCTCAAAATGAAAGACTCGGCCGGCATGCGCGATATTCTTAAACATCGCTGGGGTAAGCGATTGCAATTGGGCTCGGTCGGATAACGCTGGTCAATTCCTTGTGCTTCAAAGTTTCTCATTTGCACCCGCGGTAGCGATGCCTTATAAATATAAAAACTTTTAGTTCTCTAAATCAAAAAGAGGTTACGGCGAGTGGAATTTCAGCGGATTAAGCGGCTGCCGCCCTACGTCTTCAGCATTATCGATGGCATGAAGATGGAGGCGCGACATCGGGGCGAAGATATCGTCGACTTCGGCATGGGCAATCCCGATTTGCCCACTCCACCTCATGTGGTGGCAAAGTTGATCGAGGCCGCATCGAAACCCGCCAATCACCGCTATTCGGTCTCGCGCGGCATCTATAAGCTACGGGTCGCCATCACCAAATGGTACCAGCGGCGCTACGGCGTGACCATCGATCCAGACAGCGAGGCGATCGTAACGATCGGCGCTAAAGAAGGGCTGTCGCATCTTGCTTGGGCCACCATCGATCCCGGCGACGTGGTTCTCTGTCCGAGTCCGACCTATCCAATTCACCAGTATGCGGTTGTGTTAGCAGGCGGCGATCTGCGTTGCATTCCGCTGACTACCAGCGAGGAGTTTTTCGGCAATCTCGACGAGGCCATCCGCCAGACCTGGCCCAAGCCCAAGATGCTGGTCATCAGCTTTCCGCATAATCCGACCACCCAGGTGGTTGAACTCGATTTTTTCGAGAAGGTCGTCAAAACGGCGAAGGAACACGACTTCTTGGTTGTCCACGATCTTGCCTATGCGGATCTGACTTTCGACGGCTACCAGGCACCGAGCTTTCTGCAAGCGGCGGGAGCCAAGGATGTCGGCGTAGAGTTTTTTTCGTTATCCAAGAGTTACAACATGCCGGGTTGGCGGGTAGGGTTTTGCGTTGGCAATAAGGAGATCGTCCAGGCCTTAGCGCGGATCAAGAGTTATTTGGATTATGGAATTTTTCAACCGATCCAGATTGCCGCCATCCAGGCCCTCGAAGGTCCGCAGGATTGCGTCGGTGAAATTTGCTCGATGTATCAAAAACGGCGTGACTCGCTGCTCGACGGCCTAGACCGTGCGGGTTGGCATATCCCGCGCCCCAAGGGCACGATGTTTGTGTGGGCGGAAATCCCCGGACCCGCGAAGAAGATGGGCTCCGTCGAGTTTTGCAAATATTTGCTTCAGGAAGCCCAGGTGGCGGTCTCGCCGGGCATTGGCTTTGGTCAGTACGGCGACGAACATGTGCGCTTCGCATTGATTGAAAACGAGCATCGTACCAAGCAGGCCGTGCGAAAAATCAAGAGAGCGCTCGGCAAGCTGCTCGATTAATAGTTCACGAAGTCTCATCTCCTTCGTGCCTCCTTAGAAAATAGTTGTGCAGCCACGATCGGGCGACGAATTGAACAAACGTTTCGTTATACCGACGAAAGCGGTATCCCTTCTGCCCTTGACGCCGGTTTTCGCCGGCCTACCGACTAAGGGAAAGAACGCTGTTCGAAGCGGGTTCTTTGCAATTCCTTCTCTGTGACGAGCGTAAGCTAATGAACACCTCGTGGTGCAAAACACAAGTCGACACTCACACGAAGCTCTGAAGAACTGACGCGAGTAAAACAGCATGGCGAATTCTCTACGCAAAGTCGGCGTCGGACTGCTCGGCTCGGGAGTGGTCGGCGAAGCGATTCAGGATATTTTATTCCGCGAGCTCAAGGGACAGGTCGGCAACGGCATCGAGCTTGAGCTCCGGCGGATTTACACGCGCAATCCCCGTGGCAAAAAATGGTTCGGCAAGCGCAAAGCGTTGTTCACCAGTCGGCCTGAAGAAGTACTCGACGATCCGCGCATCGATATTGTGATCGAAGCCTTGGGCTTCCAAGCAGCAACGCAGCTGCCGCAGTTTCGCGATTACATAATGCGCGCCTTCCGCAACGGCAAGTCCGTGGTGACCTCCGACAAGGCCGTGTTGGCACGCTACGGCAAGGAGATCTGGGCGGCGGCGAAAAGCACCGGACAGCAATTGCGTTTCGAAGCCTGTGTCGGCGGCGGCATTCCGGTGATCCGTTCGCTGAGCGAGAGCTTTGCTGTCGAACAACCCGAAGCGGTGTTCGGGATCGTCAATGGCACCTGCAATTATGTTCTCTCGCAGATGGAAAAGAGCGGAAAGCCGTACGCCGAAGCGTTGCGCGAAGCTCAGCAAAAAGGCTACGCCGAAACCAACCCTGCGTCTGATGTCAACGGCAGCGACGCTGAAGCCAAGCTGCTATTGCTCAGCATGGTCGCGTTCGGTTTGCAGATCAAACCGGGAAAGATTTGGCGCAAAGGCATTGAAGCAATTCAGCCCGTCGATTTTCGCTATGCCCAACGCATCGGCGCCAGCACCATCAAGCAAATGGCAGTGGCGCGCCGGCGCGGTCCGTCTGTGCAGGTCTTTGTCTCGCCGGCTTTGGTGCCGGGAGATAATTTTCTCGCCGGCGTCGCCGGCGCGACAAACGCTATCTGTTTCGCCGGCAAGAGCAGTGGCAGCGGACGCGGCACACGGGATTGCGATTATGTTCTAGTGGGGCCCGGCGCCGGCGGCGGTCCTACAGCCGTGGCCGTGCTCGGAGACGTCTGTGAGCTGGCGCGCGGCACGCGCAGCTTCAGCGGCGCGCCAAGTTTGATCGCGCCGGGCACGCTTAAGCTGCAACGTGAAGACGATATCGATGTGCCGTTTTATGTCCGCTTCGTGGTCAAAGACCGCGCCGGCATAGTCGGCGATATTGGCAAGGCCTTCGGCCGGATCGGCGTAAATATTTCCGAGATTTGGCAGCTGCGCCATGTCGAAGAGGAGCTGCGCGGTTTGATGCAAAGTTACCGGCTCAAACAAAAGCCGGGCGAGATTTTGCCCTTCGTCATGACCTTGGAGCGCACGACTTTGCGGCACATGCGCCGGGCGCTGGATTCTATTCGCAATCGTGACTATATCTTAGTCGATCCCGTGTGGTTTCCGATCTGGAATTCCAACTAGTTATCCGAGATATGAGACTGCCGGTGAAACTCTGTCGTGAAACCCTCTTCAGACGAAACCCCACAGAAGCAACAGTAGATGAACTTAAGGTGGTTCGATCGATGAAATACATAATTCTTCAAGGCGATGGCATGGTTGACTATCCCATCGATGCTCTCGGCGGCAGGACCCCGTTGGAAGCGGCGCGTACGCCCAACATGGACTGGCTGGCGCAACATGGCGTCTATGGCATCGCCCATGTCATTCCTAAAGGTTTTCCGCCTGGCAGTGATGTCGGTAACATGAGCATCATGGGCTACGACCCGGCAATTTATCATACCGGCCGTTCTCCCCTCGAGGCCGCCAGTATGGGTGTGGCTCTTGGCCCAAAAGATATCGCTTTTCGTTGCAACCTGGTCACCATCGCCGGTAGCGGTGCCGATGCGACGATGGAAGATTTCACTTCCGGTCACATCTCCACCGCAGAGGCGGCGGAAATCATCCGTGACCTGGATCGTGAACTCGGTGACAATGGCTGCGAATTTTTCCCTGGCGTGAGCTATCGCCACCTGATGGTTTGGCGCGACGGGTTGGAGAAAATGGAAACTACGCCGCCGCATGATATCACTGATCAGAAAATTTTCCCTTACATGCCCAAAGGAGAAGGTGCCGACCGCCTCCTCCAATTAATGAATGCTTCGCAAGCAATATTGGCCCAGCATCCGGTGAATCTAAAACGCAAGGCCGAAGGCCATCGACAAGTGACGACGATGTGGCTGTGGGGACAGGGGAGGGCGCCGCAATTGCCGCCGCTGACCGAACGTTTCGGGATTACAGGCGGCGTCATTTCGGCGGTCGATATTATTCACGGTCTGGGCGTCTACGCCGGTTTGGAACGCATCGATGTTCCCGGCATCACCGGGTTTCTCGATACGAATTACATCGGCAAGGGCGAGTATGGTGTGCGCTCATTGGAAAAGAACGATTTAGTTTTTATCCATGTCGAGGCCACCGATGAGGCCGGCCATATGGGGGACGTCAAGGCGAAGATACAGGCGCTGGAAGACTTCGACGAGAAGGTTGTCGGCACGGTTCTTAAGGGGATGGCGCAACGTCAAGACTATCGCATTTTGCTCATGCCCGATCATCCGACTGCTTGCGCGCTCAAAACTCATGTTTCCGAACCGGTTCCGTTCGTGTTGTATTCGCCGCAAGAGGAGCGCGACAACGGCGCCGTCGGTTATAATGAAAAAGATGCCCTGAAGACAGGAGTCGTCGCCGAACAAGCGTACCGACTCATGGAGTCGTTGATCGAAGGGAGACCGACATGGACCGAAATCTAGCTCTAGAAGCAGTGCGTGTCACCGAAGCGGCAGCGCTCAACTGCGCTAGGCTGACGGGTTGCGGCGACGAGAAAGCGGCAGATCAAGCTGCGGTCGACGCCATGCGCAAGGCCTTCGATGCACTATCCATCGAAGGGACGGTGGTGATCGGCGAGGGTGAACGCGACGAGGCGCCGATGCTATATATCGGCGAAAAAGTCGGCTCCGGAGGCCCGCGGGTCGATATCGCGCTTGACCCCTTGGAGGGCACGACCATCTGCGCTACGGGCGGCCCTAACGCCCTGGCCGTGCTCGCGATGGCCGACGGCGGCAATCTCTTGCACTGCCCAGATACTTATATGGCGAAGATCGCCTGCGGCCCGGCGGGCAAGGGGGTCATCGATTTAGATAAATCACCGACCGAGAATCTTCATGCCTTGGCAGAAGCCAAACATTGCAAGATAGAAGATTTGATGGTGATTATCCTCGCCCGACCGCGTCACGACGCGATCATTGCCGAAGTGCGCAAAGCGGGGGCGCGTATTCGCTTGATCGGCGATGGCGATGTTGCCGCGGCCATCGCGACCACCAAACCGGAAACCGGCATCGACCTACTGATCGGCATCGGCGGGGCACCCGAAGGCGTATTGGCGGCGGCGGCGCTGCGCTGTGTCGGCGGCGAGTTTCAAGGGCGATTGGCACCGCGCAACAATGAGGAGATCGAGCGGGCAAAAAAAATGGGCGTCGCCGATATAAAGAAGAAATTTAGAATCGACGAGTTAGCCGCGGGCGATGTTATGTTTTCCGCCACTGGGGTAACCGATGGCGATTATCTGCGCGGCGTCCATTTCTTTGCCGGCGGCGCGACTACGCAATCCGTGGTCATGCGCTCCAAGACTAAAACCATTCGGGTGATCGATGCGACGCACTATTTCGATCACAAACCAATGTACTGATCGAATCGCCAAACCCAATACAATTCGTCAGCGCACAGACAACGACGGTCAGCCTCGCTCACTTGCGCAAGTGGGTTGAGGTTAACGTCGGCACGCTCAGCATGGCCCAGAAAAAGAAGGCAAAAAAAACCAGTCGGCTCCAAACTAGCTTGTTCTATATTCTCGTTCCCGTCGTCATCTGGGTTCTATCCTTTATCGCATGGCTGTACTGGGACAATCTCACAAAGGTGTTTAGCACGGACTCGGGCAGAGAGCAGAGCGCTCCGCGCGCCACCCGCAAGCTCGACAACGCTGACAAGAGCACGGCGCCAACCAAACGGTCTCCGGAAAAAATCCTTGATGAGGACCGCAAAAAACTCGAAGATATTTTGAAGCAGCGCCAGTAGTCTTTCACTGTGTGTAGTGACTATCTTAGCAACGCTAAGCACGTCACTGGAATACCTTGTTGATGGTCCTTGGTCGGTAAATGACGATGGATTTTCTTCGAAGGCGATGTAAGAGTAAATCACGTTATGAACTTTTGGCACGACATACCCAAGCCGATCATCGGCTTGTCGCCTATGGATGGCGTTACGGATGCGTCCTTTCGCTGGATCGCCGCACGACATGGCGGCCCGGATATCACCGTCACCGAGTTCACCAACGTTGACGCGGTGATCCATGCGCCGCACACGTTGATTCGAGATTTTACCTATTCCGACCTCGAACGACCGATTATCGCGCAGATCTACGGCAACAAGCCGGAACTTTTTTATAAAGCGGCGCATGTCGCCTGTGAACTAGGTTTCGATGGACTGGATATCAACATGGGCTGTCCGGCCAAGAATGTCGCAGCATCGGGCAGTGGTGCTGCCCTAATCCGTACGCCGGAGTTGGCGCGACAGATCATCCAACAGACACGGCGAGGCATCGATGATTGGGTGGCCGGTCAGAGCCTCAACGATTTGGGTTTGCGTCAGAAGCTCCGCGAGACGGTCACATCCTCCAATCAACAGCGTAGCGGCTGGGATACCCCGCCGGCACGCCAACGAATACCGCTGTCGGTTAAGACCCGCATCGGCTACGACGAAATAGTTATCGAGGACTGGATCGCCAACTTGCTTGAAGAGAAGCCGGTGGCGATCTCGATCCATGGACGCACGCTCAAGCAGGGCTACAAGGGCGATGCTGATTGGGACGCCATAGCTCGCGCGGTGGAGATCGCCCGGCCGACGCAAACGCTCATTCTGGGTAACGGTGATCTGCGCGATATGGGAGATGTTTATCGCCGCGTTCGTCAATGCGGTGTCGACGGAGTTCTTCTCGGCCGGGCTGCTGAAGGAAATCCTTGGATTTTTAAAGCCAAGGCGCAGTTGAAACAGGCTTTGCGCGATTCAGTGCCGCCGGCGGCCAGGGAATCCGTCGACCTAGCCGAACGGTTTAAAGTTATCGTCGAGCACTCGCATCATTTTGAAACCTACGTCCAGGAACGCAACTTCGTCGGAATGCGCAAACACTTGATCTGGTATTGCCGCGATTTTCGCGGTGCCGCAGAGTTGCGCACCAAAATGGTGCGCGTCAATGGAACCGCCGATGTCATCCAATGTCTACGCGATTACCAAGCGGGGTGTGAAGCGCAGGCGAGCGTTGCGCGGGACGCGCCTCAAGCGGAGCCAAGCCTATTTCCCGTGCCCTGATGCCTTGTGAATCCTAAATGCGACTGATTCTCGCTTCGACTTCACCCCGACGTCGGGAGATTTTGGCGCTGTTGGGCGTGCCGTTCGAGGTGATCGCTCCCGATTATACCGAAGTCGTTTCTACTCACTTGAACATCGAAGACGAAGTTCTCGAATTTGCCATCGGCAAGGCGCGATCGGTCGCTGTCCATCATTCATCGGCGATCGTCATCGGCAGCGATACGATGATCTTTCTCGAGGGCGCCAAGATCGGCAAACCGAGTGATGCCACCGATGCCAAAAGAATTTTACGTCTGTTGTCGGGCAAGACTCATTTGATCTACACGAGTGTGGCGATTCTCGATGGCTGCGGCGGTGACGGATTGCAAATAACCTCCAAAGTTTCCGTCGACATGCATCGCTATGATGACGAGGTCATCGATAACTATCTCGCGTGCAATGAATCGATGGACAAAGCCGGTGCGTACTCGATCCAGGGCGAGGGGAGTAAGCTCATCGCCGCCATCGATGGCGACTTCCTCGCGGCCGTGGGTTTGCCGCTGCGGCCTATTGCTGAATACTTGCGCCATCGGCGTATCGAGCCGGCAGTGGATATCGACGGTCTTTACGGCGCTAAAGAATTCCTCAACTGGCGCCAGTTCAAGTGAACATTCCGCTGCGCGCCGACTTCACTCCTGTGAACTATGGCTTCAGTATACGAGACTACAATTATTGTTCTCTGTGGATTTTGGACTCTAGGATTTCTCTATCTATTCTGGGCACGCCTTCGGGTACCGCAGTTTCATCGGCTTCAATTCAGCGAAGCGAAAGATTGGCCTTTGCTCAGCGTGATAATTCCCGCGTGCAATGAGGCGGCTAACATCGAGAGTGCCGTCGAGTCTCTGCTTGGACAAAACTATCCCAATCTCGAAGTGATTCTGATCAACGACCGTTCCAGCGATGGCACGGCAGAAATTATCGATCGCTTGGCGCTGGGCGACGGACGTATTCGCTCCTTGCATGTCGGAACTTTGCCCGATGGTTGGCTCGGTAAAGTCCATGCTCTTGACCGCGGTGTCCAGCTTGCCGAAGGCGATTGGCTATTATTCACCGATGCTGATGTGCATTTTGCTGCCGGCACACTGCGCCGGGCAGTCGGCTGGGCGAGCGACAATCGTATCGACCATCTCGCCCTTGCCCCATTGGCGGTGCAGGAGAGTTTCCTGCTCGATATCGTCGTGCACACGTTCATGTTGCTGTTTTTGATCGGCACCAGAGCGGCGGGGATTAACCGGCCGACTAGTCGTGCCTTTGCCGGCGTCGGAGCGTTCAATCTAGTGCGCCGCTCAGCTTTTCAGCGCACCCCGGGTTTTTCATGGCTCCGCCTCGAGCCCTGCGATGACGTTGGTTTAGGGTTGATGATCAAGCGCACCGGCGGGTGGTCTTTTTTTGCTTTCGCGCAAAAACATCTAACGGTTGTTTGGTACCCATCGGTTGCGGCGATGTTCAAGGGTCTCGAGAAGAATCTCTTCGGCTCGACCGCGAATTATCACTGGTGGTTAATGCTAATTAATACCTTCGGGCTCTTTGCGTTGGCACTGGCCCCGGGTCTTGCTGTCGTTGGCGGTATGACAAAAACCCAGAATATATTGCTTGGCGCAGGACTTGGCGCCATGACGATGCACTGGATGTTCAGCTTGTGCGCTGGAAGGCAATCCGGGCGCAGCCGCTTAAGCATGCTGTTTGCTCCGGTGGGGCTCATGATGATTGGCGCGATGATGGTTCATGCCGCATGGAAATGCCTATCTCACGGCGGCATCGATTGGCGCGGTACCCGCTACCCGCTGGAGCAATTGCGCGCCGGCCAGCGCGTAAAGCTTCTCTCGAGCTAATCGGACGTTCCCGGGCGATGACATAATTGTATAGCGGGGTAATTAGCGGCCCCAAAACTGCGCGGGCGTCGGGAATATTCGTCGATTTACTAGCGTCAAGGCTCCCGAAATTACTTTCAAAGTATTGGCTTGCGGCTGGTCTATCGATTGCTCACTAAGACCAACAGGATTGCCATGAAACAGCCAAACAATATGACTCAAGGCGGGCAAAACTGGCAGTGGCCGGAGAAGACCTGGTTTCGTGAACGGTTGAATGCCATGAAGGCGCAGGAGAATCAGCAACGACGGCGCCCAATCGTGAATTCCCAACAACCAACGAGCACGATTCCTTCCCCCGAAGCCGAGCCAGCCGACTTGCTCAAAGCTGAATAGGCGGCTCGCAATTCAGCGAGCTAAGTTCCGGGCCGCAGGGTGTAAGCCTCGGCCCGCGCAACCGCCAATCTCCCGCAATAGTTCCCATCGCGAAACGCAGTAACTCTGCGCACCGCTGCCCTGAATTTCGCATTACAGGGCAAACAACGCCTTGGGGTTGTGATAACTGATCTTGTCGTACTGACCGTCGGTAATCATACCGGTCTTCTTCAAATTGGCCAGCGCCTCGACTTCAGTCGATTGATCGTTGTGGCCGTAGTCCGTGCCAATTGTAAGGTTGTCCTCGCCCGAATATTTAAGCACGTAGTCGACATCGTCGTCGGTTTGGCAGGAAACATACTGGCGGAATTCTTTGAGCGGGTTGTTCGGCAGATCTTTTTTCTGCGTCGCCCAGCGCCGCTGTAAATCCTTTACGACATAGGGTACCCAGTTCGCCGCCGCTTCAGCCCAATGAAAACGCAGCTTGGGAAACTGGCGCGGAATTTCGCCCATGATGATCGAATGAAAAGCGCCAATCACCGGAATGCGAAATTTCCAGAAGCTGCCGCCGCCGTTGTACTGCGAAACCATATCGATGTTGTGCGGGCTGCCGTTGCCGACATGCACACCGACAGCCATATTCAGTCCGCTCATCGCGTCG
>DATLCH010000241.1:0-4241 GCA_035526465.1 Candidatus Limnocylindrales bacterium
GAACGTTCCGGCAGAGCCGGCTTGAATGTTGGTTTTCCAGTTCGTCAGAACGATAGCGTGGGCCTTGCATATGTTGAGTTGGACTTGGAATGGCTCGCTCAGATTGCAAAAATGGCAGACTTGCCTAAAGGCTCGACGATCACCCTATTTGACCGGAAAGGCACCATCCTAACGCACTTTCCAAATAGCCATGGCTCGGTGGGACGCACAGTGCCCAGCATTGCAAATCCCGCTGCGACTGCCGGCAGCGTTAATAAAATCGCGAATGGAGTGTCGCTCGATGGGCAGGAGCGGCTTTTCGGCTTTCGGTCAGTAGGTGAAGTGTCGCAAGATCCCTGGGCCGTGATTCAAGTCGGATTGCTCAAGGAAGTCGCCCTCGCCGATGCCGAATGGTACTTCAAGCGTAATCTCGTGGCATTATCATTGGCCGGGGTATTGGCTTTACTGATCGCCTGGTATGTCGGGGATAATCTATTCGTGCGCCAGCTCAAGTCCCTGGCCAGAACCACAGCCATGATCGGTGCGGGAAACTTTAGCGCTCGTACCGGACTGAGTCGGCGCAACAATGAATTGGACCGCTTTGCGCGCTCGCTGGACTCCATGGCCGAATTGCTCGAGCAGCGCGATCGTGAAACCAGAATCGCCAAGGAGCGGTCGCGCCGCCAACTCGAACGAATCAATGCCTTGCACGAAATCGACATGGCGATTTCATCCACTCTTGATGTGCGCGCCGTTCTGCGTTTGCTGTTGGAAAAGGTCGAGCTGGTGCTTCCCGGCGCCGCGGCGACAATTCGATTGTTTGACCAACGAATGGGGCTTCTGAAGCCGCTCATTTGCCACAATGTCGATGAAATAGCCTGGCTTGCTGAATCGCCGTCGGACCTGACCGGCTTGGCCAAAATCGTTCTGGAGAATCGTATTTCGTTAACAGTTGCCAATGTCCAATCCGATCCGCGGGCAACGGAAGGTGAACTCGACAGAAAACACGGATTTGTCTCATACCTGGGAGTTCCCCTGGTTGTTGCTCGCGAATTGCTCGGCGTAATCGGGTTCTATACCCGGGAGGAACACGCCTTCAACGACGATGAGATCGAATACCTTACGGCTCTCGCTGGACAGTCCGCGGTGGCAATTCATAATGCCCGATTGTTTGAAGAAACGCGCCGACGCGAACGCGAAGCATCCGCATTACATGCCATCGCGGCCTCAGCTTCGCAGTCGTTGGATCTCGACGTGATCCTCAGCGAGGCGGTTGCCAAAATTTCGGCCAATTTCGCGTTCGACTCAAGCCATTTTCTACTTTTCAATCCAGAGACCTCTCTGTTGGAGTTGCGAGCGACATATTTGGGGACGGGAACAAGTCCGCTCGATGACGCGCTTTGGCGAGACCAGAAATCGTTCATGAAGGACATCGCCGAATCGGGGGAAGTGATATCCATTGAGGATGTGCTGACCGATCCACGTTGTCACGAGGTGTGGGTACTCAATAGTCAGAATTTAAACGATCTGCGTTTTCTGACCATTTTCCCGGTGAAGACAAAACTCAAGCGCTGGGGTCTGGTCCTCTTTGCCGGACGCGAGCCGAGGCGGCTGAGCGACGATGAGATCCGGTTGCTCGAGTCGATGACCCATCAGATCGGCGTCGCCGTAGAGAACGCGATGCTGTACGAACAGACCGTCGCCAAAGCCAAGGAGCTGGCGACGCTGTATTCGTTCACCGCTCTCGCTAGCCAGTCGCTGGACCTTCAGTTGCTGCTTCGGCAGACAACGGAAAAACTTCTCGAAATGTTTAGGTTCGATGCAGTTCGAGTATTTCTGCGCGAAGGCAACAGCGACGCAGTCGTGCTAGTTACAAAATTGGGCTTTCCGACAGGATTCTCGATGCGCGATCGCTATCAGATTGGCGAGGGCCGCATTGGCGGGGTTTTTAACAGCGGTAACCCGATGTTTGTTCCGGATATGAATAGCGACTCTTCCTATTGGAGCGCGGCGCAGAACGATGAGATGCTCACACTAGGATTCCGCAGTTCTTTTTTGATGCCGATCAATGCGGCGGGAAAATGTTTGGGAGTCATAAACCTTCTTTGTCGCCGGCTTTATCAATTTTCGCCTAGCGATGTTCAGCTGATCGAAGCAGCTGCCTCTCATCTGGGGACTGCGGTCGGCAATGCCAACCTTTATTTCCAAATTCAGCAAAAATCACACGAACTCGAGAAGGCTAACAAAGCCAAGGACGAGTTTCTCGGTGTGATTTCCCACGAATTGCGTACGCCGCTCAGTATCATCAAGGGCTATGCCGACATACTCAAACACAGGGTTTTCGGCGACGTGACTGGCGAACAGGTGGCGGCGTTAGAAAAAATTATGATTCAAGCAAGCGCGCTGACCGATATGATCAACGACGTGTTGCAGGTGACAGCGATCGGAGCAATGAAGACACGATTGGTTTGTGCGGATCTCGATCTGGTTTCATTTCTGAGCGAGCTTCGCGAGAGTTATCAATTTGCCAACGATGCGTCCATTCAGGTCAGCTGGATCTTCAACGCGGATTTGCCGGCCGTTCGTACAGACGCCGAGAAATTGAAGGCGATACTACAGAACCTAATTAATAATTCTCTCAAGTTTACTGAGACAGGATCGGTTAAAATCGCGGTGAAACAACTCGCTTTGGGCGACGGCATTGAATTGACGGTGAGGGATACCGGCATCGGCATTCCCGCCGATAAGATTGACACAATCTTCGGCATGTTTCAGCAAGCCGATAACTCTTCTACTCGCGGATATGGCGGCGTCGGACTCGGATTATATATCGTAAAGAGTTATACCGAACTGCTTGGCGGTCATGTCTCGGTATGGAGCGAAATCGGCGAGGGCACATGTTTCACCGTTACTCTGCCGCTCAATCTCGATACCAAATGCGTTGCCTCGGGTTCTGCCGCGGTTCCGAGCCAGGCGTTTCCTGAGGTCGAGCCCGCTGCGATAACTTAGAAGCTCATTTCTCACGATCGGGCCCAAGGGAGTCCTTCCCGTCACCGCTAATCATCGTTTGCTCAACAAATCTTTGGCGGCCGCCGTGGACAGCGAAAAATCGAAGATCGTCGCTGCCGGTAGATCGGCGTTTAGTCCCGCGGTGGCAGCGAGCATGGCGATGTAGGCTTTGCTCTGTTCCGGCGTCGGCACACCGTCTCGCGAGTAGGTCTCTTTGACCGACTCGTAGGCCTTCAACGCCTGGGGCGGAGTGAGTGCCATCCATTTGCCGATCAAAGCAATGGCGTCGTCCCGCTGATTTGCGGTGTATTCCAGACCATCGATCGCCGCCTTGAGTACTTCGATTACTTCGCCGCGATTGGTTTTTAACTTGTCATCGGTAGCGGCAAGACCGGCCTGGGGAATCTGCAGCAGGCTGCCCATTTGAATCAAGCGTTTGAGCCCCATTTCTTCGCCCTTGATATCTGCCGGAGCGGCGATGATGGCGGCTTCGGCGAGGCCTTTCTGCACAGCGATCAAGCGGTCGATGGACGAGGGCGCATTTACGATGGTGGTTTTGGGACCTAGTTTGTAGCGCTCGATGAGATATTGAATTTCATACGCGACCAGATTGCCGAAGCCGCTACCGGCGATTTTTTTACCCGCCAAATCACTCACCGAATTGACATCGGCGCGCACCACCAAGGTGTGTTGCAGTTTCACCGAGGCGAAATGGATAACTTTCGCCGGCGCGCCACGGGCGGCGGCGGTGGCGATGGTGCTGGGAATGATCGTGTAATCGACGGACCGGTTGAGCAACGCCGCGGCGGTCAAACTAGGCGCCATCTGAATCATCTCTACATCGAAGCCGCGCCTCGCAAAGAAGCCCTTTTGCACCGCGGCGTAAATCGGAAAATAACTTAGCGAGGGAGCGGCAGTGGCTATGCGGATTTTTGTTCGTGGCATAATATCCGCTGCAAGGAGCGGTAATGTGATTGGCGGAGCGGTCAAGATCAATTGAGTGAAGAGACAGCATAGAATGGCCAATCGTTTCATATGATCTCCAGAGGTCTTTCTAAAAAGTCGATTGTTTGATTTCTTTCGGCTAACTGTCGTCGTAAAACGATTCGAACAAGACCCTGTTCGCGCGGCGCAGTTTCGCGGCAAAGAATCGCGACATAGCGTTCCACTAATCAGAGGAACGATGAACGCGGTAAATCTTTGTGGACCCAGCAGATTTGGCCAAAAAAAGTTCGAGCAAATATACTCGGCAA
>DATLCH010000253.1:0-11449 GCA_035526465.1 Candidatus Limnocylindrales bacterium
CTTGCTTAGTCGATGAAATTTAATCTGCTTACCAGGGTGTTGCTACTCACCCTGGCGGCACAGTTCGGCCGCGGCACAAATGACCCGGATCGCCGTCGGCTACAGTGGTATCAGCGTCGACCAGCTGGTCATCTGGATTGCGCGCGACGCCGGTATATTCGCTAAAAACAATCTCGACGTTCAGGCGGTGTACTTTTCCGGTGGGACGATTTCGGTCACGGCGATGATAGCCGGCGACACTCCGCTTATTCAAGCCTCGGGTCCAGGCATCGTCAGCGATGAAAAAAAGTTGCCGGCCAAGCAATACCCGAGCGCCGAGGGGATCAAAACTATTCTTGACGAGCTTGCTCTAAAAGAGCCCAAGGCGAGCGCCGCCCAAGCCGAGCGATTTTATCGATGCGCGCTTTGTCGAGGAATTTGATCGCAGCGGTTACATCGAGCGGCTATACGGTAGGAATAAATAATCTCTGTGGCAATTTGCGATAAAGGTGCAGCACAAGCGCAGCGCCGCGTACCACTCACGACGAAACGCTCGCGTTAATCCTTCAGCCGAATCCCCACCTTGGACAAGCGGTGTTTCCATACGCCGCGGCGCTCGATGCCTTGCCAAACTTCGATTTCGTGGCGCGCGAGCTGGGTCTTCTTTTCTTTTAATTCCGCCATGAGATTTTGAATCAGGCTATCGCGGGCTTTAAGGAGCTCTTCGCGTTCACTGAGCAAGGTGTCCAAACCGTTGGTATCGTCGCCTGCGGTGATATCGTCGTCGGGGCGAATCACTGCCGGCAGATGCGGTCCTTGAGCGCGCGCTTCTTCGAGCAATCGTTCCGTGTGGATCTTGGCCACCTCGGTTTCCTGGAGTTTCTCGTGCAGCACAGCGATCTGCTGTCTCATAGCGGTCATCTCCTCGCTGCCGCTTTCGAGCAGGTTTTGTTTTTCCGCAAGCTGCCGTTCCAAGAACTCAAGCTTGCCGCTCAAGCGTTCCTCGACGTCATCGACAGAAGACTCCTTGGCCTGCAATAACGCCGTCTTTTCGCGCAGCTCCTCCTGCAAGACACGATCGCTGCGCTCCTTTTCGCTTACCAGCGAACTGTACTTGTCCGATATCTCGCGTACTTTGTTCATCAGCGCGTCGACTTCGCCTTCGCGCGTCGTCATAAGATTCTGCTGTTCGCTGAGTTTGGCTTCGAGCGCTTGGATCTGCCCTTTGAATTGATTTTGAAGCTCTGCGAGCGCAGCTTCCTTGGCCTGCAGGGCTTCTTTGTGCTGGCGCAATTCGCGGTCGAGAGCGCGCACAGACTCCTCTTTGGTATTGCTCAACAGGTCGAGCTGGCCGGTTAAATCCTTAACTTTCGAACGCAGCGAGTCGACTTCACCACGGCGAGAATCCACCAATCCCTGCTTTTCAGCTAACTGGGTTTCAAGCGCACGCAAACGATCTGCGCTGCGTTTTTCCAGCTCTTTAAGCGCCGACTCACGGGCTCGCAAGAGATGGTCCTTTGCTTTGGCGTCGGCTTGGAACTTCCGCGCCGTCTGATCGCTAATCGCATCCATCTCTGTCAGTTGCCGCTTCGCGATTTGGAGTTCTAGCTCGCGGTTCCTGAGATTTTTTTCTCTGTCCTTGAGTTGGGCTTCGAGTGCTTGCTGTTTCGCCAGCAATTCGGCTTGCATCTCCTGTACCGCGCTATTCTTGGTGCTAAGCAGCGACGCCTTTTCCTTGAATGCCTCTTCGAGCATTTCCTCGGCCTGACGTTTGGCCGCGGACCATTCGCTGGCCTTTTGCTGCACCGCAATCAACTCCGCTCGCAAGGCAGTGACCTCCGCGTCGCGGCTGCCGACGAGCTTCTGGCGTTCGGCCAATTGCTGCTCGAGAGCGCTGATCTTAGAACCGAAGTTGGCCTCCAATTCCTTGAGAGCCGAATCACTGGCGCTCAGGATAGCTTTTTCCTTGCGCAGCTTTTCCTGGAGCAGACCGGCAGCGCGCTCTTTTGCCGAGCCAACTTTGCTGAGTTGCTCGGCCAACGATGCGAGTTGGGTCTGGAGTGCTTCGATTTCAGTCCCGCGAGTTTGCAGCAAACCGTCACGCTCGGTGAGTTGCTGCTGCAAAACGTTCAGTTCGGCGGTGTACCGAGCTTCCAACTCCTTGTTGCCCGACTCCTTCGCTTGTCGTATCTCCTTCTCCTTGCGCAACTCCTGCGTCAAGCTCTTCTCCAAGTTGGCGCGTGCCGTCACTTCCTCGTCGAGTTTTTTGGTGAGGCTTTGCACGGTCAACGTCAAGGATTGAATCTCGCCTTCTCGAACTTGTAGAACCTGCTCCTTTTCCCCTAATTGACTTTCCAACTGACGCAACGATTTACTGTGACGCTCTTCCAACGCGCGCACCGTCGCAGCTTTTTCATCGCTGATACTCTGGCCTTTACTGAGCGCCGCGTTGAGAGCAGTCTCGGCTTGTTGGCTGACCCTTTGGGCTTCGTCGAATTTCGCACTGAGCGCGTGAACTTCCGCCTTGAGCGAGTGGATCTCACCGTCGCGTGCCTGGACAAGCATATCCCGCTCTTCGATCTGATTCTGCAGATCGCGGATGTTGTTGCCGAGACGAGATCCCAGTTCCTTAACGGTGCTTTCCCGTGCATCATGTTCCTTCTCCAGGTCGGCGCGAACGGCTGCCAATTGGGATTCCGCCTGTTCCTTTGCCAAGGCCGATAAATGCAACTCGGTGTTGAGAGCAGCGAGCTCACTCTCATGACTCTTGAGCAGACGCTCACGATCGCCAGCTTGCGATTCGAGGCTGCGAATGGTTTCTTGCAAACGTTTCTCGATATTACGATTCGCGGCATCGCTAGCCTCGAGAACTTCTTTTTTGTTCTGTAGCTCTTTCTGTAGCAGTTCCTCGGCGCGCCGCGACGCGGCTTCCAACTCTTTGACCTGAGCGCTCAGTTCGTTCGTTTCACTGCGGGCAATTTCTAACTCCGCGGCGCGCCGCTTGAGCAGATCCTCCTTGGTTTGCAGTTGGTTTTCCCAGAGCCGCGCTTTGCCACTCAACTGTTGCCGCAGTTCCTTGATTTCGCCATCGCGGGCGTGGAGCGCTTCGGCGAGTCGCATCGTCTCCGCTCGCAGGGCTTGATCGCCGGCATCGGCGTTGACGAGGATCGGTCTCGGCGTCGAGCTACTAGATTTGATCGCGCGCAGCTCGTCGTCGCGCGCTTTGAGCGCCTGCTCTTTTGCCGTGAGCTCGAGGATCATCGTTTCCATGCGCTCGATGCTGTCCTCGAGATCGCGCGTGACACTGTCTTTGGCTTGGCGCGCAGTCTTACCTTTCCAGACCGCATCCTGGAGCATGTGTTCGGCTTCTTGTTTCGCCGCATCCAATGCCTCGACCCGCTCTTTCAGGTCCATGATTTGGCCATCTCGGAACATCTTTAGAACGAAGACCATGACGACCAATCCGAAGCCTCCGAGCACGGCGTAAAACCAGACACTGCTGGACTCTCCGGATTCAGAATTACCGAATACAAAAGCGATTGGGGAGGAGATAAATTGGCGCAGATTGCGTCCAAACAGCCAGCGGGTGTAATTCGCTTCTATTTCGTTACCTTGCATTGAATAAACAATGATGCTCCCAAGTATCAGGGCAGCAACGACAACGGCGATAAGGAGTTTTTCCCGGGTCCGCATAGCTTCCTACATTCGTTTAGTCGGCGAAATTGATGTTTTCGAGATTGCGGTATTGTAACGTCTGAGAAGGAGTTTGCCAAAGGAAATTGCGCTGAGAATCAGCCCAACTTCCGGTGGCAAGGAAGGAAACGACCGGATTTTACCAAAACTACTGCGGGTGAAGGCGCCGTATTACCGGTGTTATTGCCGCGGAAGGGCGACTCGTCACCGTTCGGAAGCGGAATTTGTCGCTGCTCTGACGAATCGTCAAAGCGGCGGTGCTTTAACGATCGTCGAGTCATCGATGCTGGCAATGGTCGGCCGGCCGCACTTGGCCATGGTTATCTCGATCTCTTCACGAAGTAAATTAAGCACGCGTACGACTCCCTGCTCGCCGCCAACGGCGAGTCCCCAAAACAGCGGCCGGCCAATGAATACGGCTTTGGCTCCCAGAGCGATCGCCTTGACGACATCGGCGCCGCGGCGAATACCGCCGTCGAGCAGCACTTCCATTTTCCCCTTGGCCGCCGCCACCGCCTCGCTCAACACTTCGACCGTCGCCAAGGTATTATCGAGGTGCCGACCGCCATGATTGGAAACGATCACGCCGTCGGCGCCGACGTCGGCGCAGAGTTCGACGTCTTCACCGGTCATGATTCCCTTGGCAACGACCGGCAAGCTGGTCGCGGCTTTTATCCACTCCAGATCCTTCCAAGTGGCGGCTGGATCGGAACCGGCGCCACTGCCAGCCGGACGCGGCGCATCGGGATGTTCGCCAGCGGCGGGATAATTGGCGCCACGCGTGCGCTGATAACGATTACGGATATTGCGTTCACGTTTGGGCGGCCACTGTGAATCAAGCGTCACGACAATCGCCTTGTAACCGTTCGCCTTGGCACGGTCGAGCCAATTTTGCGTCATCGATTTATCCCTGAAGGGATAGAGCTGCACCCATAACGTCCCATTCGCGGCTTTGGCGAGATCTTCAAAAGAAGTATTGGCGTTGGCGCTCACCGCTAGCACGGTACCGCAGGAGGCTGCCGCTCGGTAGGTGGCAATCTCGCCTTCAGGGTGGGCACGTTTGTGACCGCCACACGGCGCAATCAATACCGGCAACTCAACTCGGCTTCCCAAAACCGTCGTCGACAAATCGAGCTTACTGACATCGCGCAAAACCCGCGGCCGAAACGCCCACGATGCGTAGGCGCGGCGGTTACGATCCACACTGATCTCATCGGTCGCGCCTCCTGCGATGTAGTCGTATTCCTCTTTCGCCAGCAACGATTTGGCGGCATCTTCGAACTCAAACAGATTGACGGGTTGCGCAGGGGTTGCCATAAAAACTCCAAATGATTTGAGCGCGAGAGATGATTAGCTTATTGCTTGGCCTTGAGTTGCTGATCATTGTTCTTGAGAAATTCGCGGATCTCATCGGCGTGCTCGAGAAGTCTATTCCACTGTTCTTTATAAAGCGTCACGGGAAATCGGCCCAAGCCGTAAATTGATAGCCCGCCCTTTTCGCTGACCTTCAAGCGTAGTTCTCCGGGCTTGCGATCGACCTGTTTCTTGAGTGCCTGATTTTCGGCTTCGAGGCGTGCCAGCTTTGCTTCGATGGACTCTTCAGCCATAGATCCTCCGTCATTCGTTGGCAGATATTGTTATCGGAAACTTCTATCGCAAAGTTCGCGACAACGCGAGTCCAATGCGAGCGCAACCGGCTTGAACCGCATCCTAAAGTCGGATTATAAGATAGACGATGGATTTGTAATCAATCAGCGAAAATATTCAGGGGGAATTTATCCATGAGCGCAAACCTTGGCACGCGAATAATCGACGGCGA
The DNA here is from genome assembly GCA_035526465.1 of Candidatus Limnocylindrales bacterium. Classification (GTDB taxonomy): domain Bacteria; phylum Desulfobacterota; class Binatia; order UBA9968; family UBA9968; genus DP-20. The sequence continues at coordinate 5,492 of DATLCH010000253.1, forward strand.
CGGTCATATATTGGAAGACAACGCGGGCATCATCGCCCATATGGAAGGTGCATACCGGGAAATCGCCGGGCGCAAAGGCACCTGCTTTCCGCCGCTGGATCACCTTCATTCCGGGCGCGCTGTTGAAACCCCGCCGCAACGTGATGGACGGGCGCCGGTTGGCCCGGCAGGCTGGCTCGATTTTCTTGACGATATCGGCATTGAATGGACCGTCATGTATCCCACTCTGGCGTTGTCCTACGGCAAGATCGTCAGCCGCGACTACGCTGTCGCGGTATGTAAAGCCTACAACGATTGGATGTCGGAGACGTATTTGAAATACAATCCGCGCTTCAAAGGTATGGCGATCATTCCAATGCAGGACCCGGAAGAGGCCGCCAAGGAGCTGCGTCGTGTGGTTACCGAATTGGGCATGCTCGGCGGCATGATGCCATCCAACGGTCTCGCTCAGCCACTCGGCGCCAAACAGTTTTGGCCAGTCTATGAAGAAGCCAACCGCCTGGGCTGCTGCCTCGCCGTTCATGGCGGCGCCCATGATCGTTTCGGCATGGATCACATGAACATGTACGTGCCCGTGCATGCGCTCGGCCATCCTTGGGGCCTGACGATCAATTGCGCCGACATTCTCTACAATGGCATCTACGAGCGCTTCCCACGCGTGCGCATCGCCTTCCTCGAAGGCGGCATCGCCTGGCTGCTGCTGCTGCTCGAACGGCTCCACGCTTCGCATGAAACCCACTTTCAACATATTCCCGAAGGTGAGTTCGGTGTTCGCGAGGAACAGGATCCCGCCAAAGCGCTAAAGAAACTCATCAAGGACGGCCGCATCTACCTCGGCATCGAAACCGAAGAGCTGACCATGCCCTTCGCAATCAAAGTCGTCGGTAATTCGCCGTTCCTCTACTCGTCAGACTTTCCCCATGAAGTCACCCACGAGAGCTGCAAGCATGACTTGGGCGAGTTGATGGAAAGTGACGAGATCACCTCGGACGACAAAGCCGCCATGCTTTGGCGCAACGCGGAAACGTTCTACAAATTGCCGCTGTAGATCGCGCTATCCGATTAGAACCGCTGGAACCTTTGGAACCGCCGGAACGGTGCTAATCGTTCCAGCGGGCTCCAAATGTTTTCAAAGCTAACCACCGCACGAGGAAAGAAAGATTTATGGAAACTTGCAATGCCGCCGTCATTACCGAACATAACAAGCCCCTGACGATTCAAAAGGTGCAGATCCCCAACCTCGATCCGGGCTCGTTGCTGATCAAGATCACCGCCTCGACGTTGTGTGGCACCGATGTGCATCGTTGGCACGGCCCATTGGGCGACAAGGACACCCTGCCGATTATTACCGGCCACGAGCCCTGCGGCACCGTCCAAGAAATCGCCGGCGAACGCACCGACATTTTGGGCAACCCGGTGAAACGCGGCGATCGCGTGGTGTGGAGCTATGTCGCCTGCGGTTCCTGTTATTATTGCACCGTCGCCTGTCAGCCTTGCATTTGCCGCGGCCGCGCTTCGTGGGGCCATAACCGCAGCGATCAACATCCCTATCTGCTCGGCAGCTGCGCCGAGTACATGTATGTGCCAAAAGAATGCTTGATTATCAAAGTCCCCGAAGAAGTGACCTCGGCGTCGGCAGCTGCCGCAGCCTGTGCGTATCGCACGGTCATGCACGGCTATGACCGGCTTGGCGCGATCAAAAGTCATGAAACAATCGTGATTCAAGGCAGTGGGCCGCTCGGCAACTTCGCCACCGCGGTCGCCAAAGATCACGGCGCTAAGAAAGTCTTGGTCATTGGCGCTCCCGCCAATCGTTTGGAAGTCACCAAGAAAATGGGCGCCGACGCGGTTTTGAATCTCGAAGAAGTGACCGATGAAAAGCAGCGGCGTCAATGGGTCAAGGACCACACCGACGGACGCGGCGCCGATGTCGTTGTTCAGGTCGCCAACAACATGGCGGTGCCGGAAGGGTTGACGCTGCTGCGCGACGGCGGCCGTTACTTGAACATAGGCGCCGGCGGTAAAGCGAATATCGCCGTGGAGAAAATCCCGCAACAGATGTTGTTCATCACAATTCGCTCGGGCGAACCGCGCCATTGGCTGCAAGCCATTGATTTTCTCGCCTCACGGCGAAAGATCTTTCCGTTCGAGGAGATGATCAGTAGGAGTTACAAGCTTGATCAAATCAATGAAGCCATGGAAGCGATGGCGAACTACTCGGTGGTCAAAGCCGTGATCAATTTCTGAACAGGCGGGAGCGAAAGGCCCGATCGTAATTTACATTCGCCGCTAATCGATTTTATTGTCGCTTAAACTATGAACCGGGCGGCGGCTTGGCCCCCCGCTCGATCACTTGCCCGTTCACCGCCGCGCTCGCGCGACTCGCCAAGTATACGATCGTCGAAGCCATGGAATCCGCCGGACGTATCCGGCCGGATTGCCGCGCTTGCTCAATGTACTCCGCGCTTTTGCCGCGACGCCACATCGGCGTATCGGTGCCGCCCGGCTCGACGGCGTTGATCGTCACATCGACGTTGAGTTGTTTCAATTCCGCGGCGAAGCTGCGTGTGAACGCTTCGACACCGCCTTTGGACGCTGCATAAGCCGAGTTGGTCGCGTTGCCTTTCACATGGCCGGAAGTAAAGTGAATGATCCGGCCGTAGCCGCGCGCGATCATGCCGCGTGCCACCGCCTGCGTGCACAAAAAAGTCCCCGTCAAGTTGACGCTGATTACTCGGTCCCAAATCTCCTCCGGCATCTCCAGCACCGGATGTTTTATCATCACGCCGGCACTGTTGAGCAGGATGTCGATCTTGCCGTCCCGTTTGACGATGTGCTCGGTCAGATTTTCTACCTGAGCACGATTTGTGACATCGAGTTGCGCGCCCTCCGCCACGACGCCGACAGAACGCAATTCCTGCACCGCGCGGTCGATCATCACAGCGTCCCGTGACGCTAACCAAACCCTCGCACCGGCTTTGCCGAGGGCTTCGGCCATCGCCCGGCCGATTCCGCTACCGCCTCCGGTAATCAGCGCTGTTTGGCTAGTGAGATCGTGGGTCTTTCCTGGCATGTTTAATATTTGTCTCAGCTGCGCCGAGCGCGTTTGGCCTGGTTTCTCGTTTGAATAAATCGTGATTGCTTGTCCGTTCCTTGCGGCGAACTTCCTGCGGCTAGTTTTCCATAAGCGGTTTCAACCGTTGCACGACATCGGCCGACGGCAAGCCGACCTCCTTGATCAGTGCGTCGAGTTCCTCTCCGCTCATCGGCATAGCGTCGAGTCCCTTCTTTCTCGCGTCGGCAAGTAGCTCCGGGTCCATCATCATTTTGGTGAAACCATCCCGCAATATTTTCAAACGATCAGGCGGCATGCCCGGCGGTCCAAAGAGCGGCCGGCCCATCTCGTCGGGAATGAGGAGAATTCGCGCTAAACGGCGGTAAATCTCACTGGTCTTGTTTTTATCCATCAATTCCCACAGCGTCGGCACATTTGCCATGCGGCCATCCCGCTTGTTACCGCCCTGAACCAGCACACGGGCAAAACCGGTCTTCGACCAAGTGCGCAGCGGCTCGCTTCCAAAGTAGGCTTGCAGCGTACCACTGAAGCAGTGCACCTCGCCCTTCTCAATGGCGAGATTGACATCCGATGCTCCAGGATAACCTGGCACGATCGTGAGCTTGAGTCCGAAGCTATCTTGCAACAGCCGCGGGAAATAGTAGGCCGCGCTGCCGATGCCGGTGGAGCCGCAGCGCGGTGTATCCGCCACCGTGCGCATATCTTCAAGAGTTTTGATGCCGGTGTCGGCGCGCATGTAGAAGATTCGATCGGTCTTCTCAGGCGAGCCGATGAAACTAAACTTGGACCAATCGTACTGAACTTCCTTTTTCCCGGTCGCTTGCTCGATATACATCGCCGGGCTGACGACGCCGAGCGTCAATCCATCCGGTTTGGCCACGCCGTAAATGTAATTCGCCGCAATCATCGACCCGCCACCAGTCATATTCTGAACAACGAATGTTGGGTTCCCCGGCACGAACCGTCCGAGATGGTTGGCGATCACCCGCGCCCAGACATCGAACGCTCCACCGGCGGCGAACCCGACACGGACCTGTACGGTCTTGCCCTGGTAGAAGGGGGTCTGGGCCGACAATTTTGACACCGTAATGAAACTGATTAACAAAGCTGTGAAAACTTTCACCATTTAACTTCTCCGTGTTCTATGCGAATTCCGCTGGGGCTAAGATCAATCAAATATAGTGAACGTGCAACTGGCAATTCTAAAATTTAACACTTCCCGATCTTTGCCTAGAACCGGCGTCCAGCTCGATCCCAAGTAGCTTGAGGTCGTCATCGAAATTATCGGTGCATCAAAACCGGCGCTCTCTGCAGGAATATTACTAGTACACCGGTCCGTGTATCGAAATGAACGCTCATGAGATTGATTGACAACTCCTTGCTCAAAAGCGTAAACCTTGCGCAGTCGAGGATTTTTGAATCGGCAATATTGATCCAATCATTCGGCTAGCCCCTACGAACTCCGAGGGCCAACTTCAACATGAAATTTTTCTATTAGTGAGCCTTAGGTTCATGCCTTCTGTACGTGACGAACCTGGTTGAACCCATTGTCCGTATGCTGCACTGGTCGGGGCACGCTGCGGTGCGGTTCACAGATTCTCGTGCGTTAGCACGTCTCGCGGTCCGGCCATTGCCGGATTCAAATGCATTTCGATGATGGACAATATGGAGATCATCTTATTTTTTCGATCGGCAATGTGCTGCGGACGGACTGAGCGGCGAAGGAGAAGTTTGTGACGATCAAGACACAAACGCTTTTGATGGTGACTCTGTTGCTCGTCGTCGCGGTCTTTGCCACGGCAGGAGTCATGGTTTGGGGCTCGCGCCGGGGATTGCTGACGGAGAGCGAAAGTCAGGGTTTGGTTATCGCGCGGCTTTTGGCCCGCAGCGCCGCCTTCGGCGCGCAAGTGACCAGCGATGTCGATAAAGCGATTGGCGAGCAGATGATCGTTGAAGCCACCATTGCAGCGCATTTGGTAGCTTTGGGGGAGGCGGCGGGAGTCGGCCAGAAGGAGATCAACCGGCGCTTGAAAGAAATCGCCGACGACACGGTGCTGGACGAAATCTGGATTACCGACAGCAAAGGTCATGCTTACTTAAGGAATAACACGGAAGTTGACTTCACGTTTAGTCCGGATCGGGAGCGGCAACCTCAAGCGCACGTCTTCTGGCCTTTGCTCACGGGTAAGGACAAAGCTGTCGTCCAGGAAACGCGCCAACGCGAAATCGACACGCAGGTTTTCAAGTACGTGGGGGTCGCGGGGGTGGATAAGCCGCGCATCGTCCAGGTTGGTTATCGCGCTACCATGCTGCGACAACTGCAGCAGCGCATGGGGTTGACTCGGCTGGTCAATCAGTTGGTGTCTGAGGGAAGCGTCATTGCCATCCGCGTCCTCGACAAGAACATGATCACCGTAGAGTATGCCGAGAAGTTCCGCGAGCAGAAGCTTCCGGAGCCTAGCGAGACCGACTTAGCGGATTGGCGCAAGCTGGTGAGCGCAGGGAGAACCGACAGCTCTCTGGAAGGATCTTTGCTCAACGTCATCGCTCCGATCGGCGAAGAAGGAGGAGAACTGAAAGGTGGAGCGATTCTCGTCACGCTCCCGACGGATCACGTGCAGGCTGCCATTCAGAACAGGATTCGAATAGCCATGGTCGTGAGCGGGTTGGTATTGTTGCTCGGGTCGATGATCGCCATTTTGGGCGCTAAGACGATTTCTCGGCCGATTGCCGAGTTGACGGAGATGACGCGACGGATCGCCGGCGGTGACTTCACTCAAAGGATCGCCATTTCCGCAAAGAACGAAATCGGCGTTCTAGCCGGCTCGTTCAACGAGATGACGCGGCGCTTGAACGAATCTATCGAGCATCTCAAGGAAACC
>DATLCH010000258.1:0-8426 GCA_035526465.1 Candidatus Limnocylindrales bacterium
GTCGCGACTCGGCGATTGCCGGCGGATTTCGGACAACGGTTGCGAAGGTATTTTTCAGATAGGGCACGAGCCCGATCAAACCCAAAGCGACGAAAATCAGTCCGCACAAAGCGCCGACCACGCCAAATCTCTCCGCGTGCAAGTGCAACGGCATTTTTTGTTTCGCTGCGCGCAGCTTGGTCGCAATCGTCACAATTTTATTGCTTGCTGTCTCTCCGTCGATTGACACTTCTTGGAATGCACGCGCGTTGGGAGCACGCCACGAGCGATATAATGTGGCGATGCCGATGGGGTTTTCCGGTGTGCTGATCGGACGGTATTCTCTAACCAATTCCTGGGCTCTGGTGTCGCGCCGATCCGGGGCGCAGATTTCAAATGTGAAACCACTCGGTTCGAAGCGGCTGAAGCGAAAATCTGTCTGCCGCTGATGATGCAGCAGAGCATCGCGAACATTCGCCGCGCTGCCAATCGCGATCAGATGACGAGAATTAAATAGACCGTACACACCCGATGTGGTCGGTGCATGCTGAGTAATCGCGTCTTGTTTGAAGCTGTAGTAGTCGCCGTTATTCTGCCAGGGCATAGAGTCTCCATTCTTCTACATTGCGGACCCAACGATAAAAATGTTCCGCTCGGCGCTTGCTCCCACGCGCCGGAACAGCCCCCGTCCAAAAATTGCCGCAATGTAAGTATTCGAAGTAATAAAGCAGTTATTGCGATCCCAAGCAAGAAAAATGTCCAATTTAGGACCGTGTGCAATGGCAAGCGTCGTAAAAATTGCCGATTGATCGCGCGCGGATCAGATTGACATCCTCTTTTCCGCGGTGTTATGGCTCGACCGAACTGTTTGGCCGCTGAAAATCGTTGCAGTTAGCGGCGCGAAAGGAGTTCATCGATATGGCGAACTATAAAGTGATCGATGCCGATGGCCATGTGCGTGAATCGAACGCAGGCATGCGCGAGTTTTTGGAACCACGTTGGCAGCGGCGCAATCTTTTTCCTAACGACGAGTGGGACCGTGATCTGCGCGGTAAGCTCGGTCAGAAGCCGGAGGGGCCGAAGGATCAGCTCGCGGCGATGGACGAAGATGGCATTGACGTCATGGTGATGTATCCGACCGCGGGGCTGCATGTCTCGGCACTGCACGAAAAAGATTACGCCACCGCTGTCACGAGGGCTTATAATGACTGGCTCTATCATTTTTGCAAAACCGACTTGGCGCGACTGAAGTTCGTCGCGCTGTTGGCCCCCCAAGACCCACATGCGGCTGCGGAAGAATTGATCCGCGCCGTGAAGGAGCGTGGCGCTGTGGCTGGCGTGTTACCGACCTACTTACCCCAAATGCCGGATTTCGGTGACAGATTCTACGATCCGATTTATGCTGCCGCTGAGAATCTTGGCATCGGTCTCGGATTTCACACAGGCACCTCCGCTGATTCATTGGGCGGTCAGAGATTCCGCAAATTTCTTTCGGCTCACACCATCGATCATCCAGCCGAGCAGATGATGGCGATGATCGCAACGATTGTCGGCGGCGTGTTCGAGCGTTTCCCCAAGCTCAGCATTGCTTATCTCGAGTCGGGCATCGGTTGGGTGCCTTATATGATGGACCGCCTCGACGAAGAAGTGGAAAAACGCGGCGCCGACGAAGCGCCTTACCTGACCCAGCTGCCGAGCGAATACGTCAAGAGCGGCCGGGTCTTTTTCGGCGTAGAATGTGAGGAGAAGACCATTCCCGATGCCATGCGCTGGGGCTTGGAAGATACGATTCTCTATTCGTCCGATTATCCGCACTGGGACGGCGATTGGCCGCACACCGTGAAAGGCATTCGCAAACGCACCGATCTGACCGATGTCGTGAAAAAGAAGATGCTGCACGACAACGTCGCGCGCTTTTATCGCTTGGAGTCGGCAGTATGATACGTCTGCAAGATTCACCAACAGCTAATGCTGAAAACAATTCTGCCGGCCAGCTGCTAAGCGACTCTTTCAGAAGTATTTTGCCCCTCGGAGGAGGTAAAAGGATTTACAAGCAGGAAGGTAATCAGGTTGTAGTATCGCCGCAGAGTTGGACAAATTGACAACTCCAAACCGTGCTTTGAACGAAAGGAAATTGTTTTGATTGTTGTCTCCAACAGAATTCAAGTGGCCAAGGGTCATGAAGCTGATTTTGAAAAGCGCTTCGAAGGCCGGGCTAGACTCGTCGAAAACATGCCGGGCTTTATCCGGCTGGAAATTCTTCGGCCGGTAAAAAGCGACTACTACGTCGTTCTAACCCATTGGCAAGACGAAGCTTCGTTTCGCGCCTGGGCCGACAGCACGGAATTCAAAGAAGCCCACAACAAGCGGCCACCGGCAGAGATATTCGCGGGGCCCAATGTTTTCGAGATGCACGAAGTGATCCAGCATGCGGAGAAGCCGCGATAATCGCGTTCATTCGGAATATTTCTCGCATGTACTCGTCTTTTCGAACATAGCGTCTTTGCGCCTTCGCGCGAAAATATCCTAAGACTTTCCTGACATCATACTAGGAGTGTGCTGCATGAAAACGACCGTCAGTTGGATTGCTACAATTGTACTACTGATGTCGAGTGCTGCCGGCGTCCATGCTGCGGTGCCGCTCAACCAGCTGCTGATCACGTTCGGCAGCTTGAGCGAGCGCGAAACGGTAATATTCGTTGCCAAAGACTATGGCATTTTCAACAAGTATGGCTTGGATGTTCGCGCCGTTCACGTCCGCAACGGGGCGGTGGCCCTGTCGGCGCTGGCCAACGGCGAAGCGCAGTTTTACATGGGCGCGGCGACCGGCTCAACCCTCGGCGCGATTGCGAACGGCATGGATGCGGTGTTCATCACCAGTTTGATTCACACCCTGGAAGGCACCTTCGTTGTCAACCCGGCGATCAAGGTGCCGGCCGATTTGAAAGGCAAGAACATCGGCGTCACGAGCCTTGGCGGCGGCATTTGGATGCGCTCGATGCTCGCCTTCGAACACTGGGGTCTCGAGCCTCAGCGCGACAAGATTACTTTGCGCGTGATCGGTGACGAGTCGTTGCTCGCCCAGGCGATGCCCAACAAAGTGATTGACGGCGCCTATTTCAATTACACATTCGCCGGTGTTCTCGAACGCCAGGGCTTTCGCGTGCTCGCCGATCTCGCCAAACTAAACATCCCATATCAGAACACCGCGTTCTTGGCTCAGCGAAGATTTTTGAACAGCGCTCCCGATACTGTCGAACGATTGCTCCGCGCGCTGTCCGACACCATCACTTTTGTTTTAGAGCCGAAGAATAAATCGTTAGTCCTGCAAAGCATGATCAAAGGCCTGCGACTGGCGCGTTCCGAAGATGCCGTCGGTGGTTATGAACGCCTTGGCAGCATGTACCAGCGCCGCATATTTCCCAACGTTGACGGCATTCGCTCGACGATCCGCTTTCTCGGCGCCACCAATGAGAAGATTCGCGCATTAAAAGCCGAGGACTTGGTTGATGAACGATTTGTTAAGAAGCTGGAGCAGGAGGGGCGGTTTTAGGTTGTGCATGACAGCAAAGCAATACCGATCTTAGGACCGGGAAGTTTAACTCACCTCGAAACGGTCACTTGCCGATCAAAACATCGATTGAAAGAAAATAGCCCAGCAGATTTCTTTCGTGCTAGGCGATTCTGTTGGGAGAAAGTTTACGAGAAATATCGACGCGATAAGGCACGTTCAGTAGCGGCGCTGCTATTCCTCTGTCTTGGGCATGACAGCTTTATCTTTTCCCGCTGTTTCGGTTAATGCACATCTCGGTTTGCGACAATCCACGAATGTTTCTCCCTTTGACGCTCGTCCTATGACGATCCGATTGATTTCGATCCAACTCAGGATTCGCTGAATCAAATTCTCAAGACTGTGCTTCGATCCACCTAGGTAGATAGTGGTCAATTTTGTTTCGCGCGGCGTTGAATGCACATTAGCGGCTTACGCCGAACGACAAAAGTGACACCGGAATGACGATATCGTCACTGGGTTGTCAATACCCAGTAATGGCCGCGATCTTGCCATGGTGCAGGTGCACGCACTGCGACCGCTTTAGGTCAAACGGCTAAAGAAAGGAGTTCGACTGATGTTCGTCCATGCGTATTCCCCGCGCCTTGCCGGAAATGCTTGCAATCGTTTATCTCAGTCGTCAGGCCAGGCTCTTGTCGAATTCACGTTCACATTTCTAATATTGCTGATTGTCGCATGGATACCTGCTGACTTTGGCCTTGCGTTTTATACCGGCCAGATTGCTCAGAATGCTGCGCGTGAAGGGGCCAGAATTGCGGCTACTGAACGTTCGCTCGTAAGCGGAACAACCAGCTGTACCATGCCTTCGTGTACGGGAAATATTTTTACCGAAACGGCAGCAAGGCTTTCGTCGGCGCTGCTTCCGGCCGCTACCATCACACTGCAGTTGGATCCTGACACTGGTACCAATTGCAACCGCATGGTCACGGTAACCGTTTCCGGTACTTACAAATTCGTCTTCTACCAATTTCTGCGCTGGATGGGGATCTCAGGAAACCTAAACAATAAGCCTATAACCCGGCAAACTCGCATGAGATGGGAGCCGCAAACGAGTTGCTAGCCGATGGAATTGAAGAGAACGACCGATGAATGGGAGGAGAAGTTTATGAACGCCATAACCGAGCGAACGCTGCGGAGAGATCAACGCGGTCAAAGTATTGTGGAGATTTCACTCATAACTCCGCTTTTGCTGATTGCGTTATACATTCCCGCCGATTTCGGCGTTTCATTTTTTATGGGCAACCTTATTCAGACGGCGGCTCGTGAGGGAGCTCGGATCGGCAGTGGACTGCAAAAGAGTGGCAGCGCCCCCAGTCTACTTTTCAGCTCGGGGGAAGCGACTACGGTGAAAGCGGAAGTGATTAGCCGTTTGCCTGCCTATCTGACAAATAAGTCTGTCACGGTAAAATTTTATACAGGAACGGCGTGTATGGAATTTGTCGAGGTGACGGCGCAGGGCCAGTACAAATTTTTCATGTATCAGTTAATGAGATTGTTTGGCGCCAACGCGCCGAACTCCGTGACGATCTCGCGGACGACGCAGATGCACTACAAATATCAGCCGTATCAGAACAATGACTACTGTACGGGTGTGACTACTTACGGACCGTATTCAGCTTAGGTCGATGGAGGCTAATATGCAGCCGGTCAAAAATCAGCAAGGCTATGTCGTCGTCTTTGTGACGTTGATGATTGTTTTGCTCTTGATCATGGTCGGCATGGGGTTAGATACCGGACACCTGGCCTATGTTCGATCTCAAGGACAGCCAGCCGTTGATTCAGCGGCATTGGCTGCGGCCTCTGCAATTCCAAGCGGGAACTGGTCGACGGTTACGGATCGTGCCGCAAAATTTAATCCCGGCGGCACCAATCCCGGCACTGGAAACAATTATCTCGACAGTCCGAGCAATAAGATCAATCAAAAGAACGTCACACTGGTGAAATACGACAACACGTCGGGGGAATTCACCACCACTGGTGTCAATATTAACAACGCCAACGGCGCTCGAGTAGCATTAGAAAATAACAATCCGTACGGCGGCGCTGCCGCAAAATCAATAAAATCACCGCTGTTTTTGGCGCCGCTGCTCAATATGTTTGGTCAATCCACGAAAAACACTACCGATGTGAGTGTCAGCGCGGTTGCCGTGAACCAGGCGCTTCCCGGTCTACCGATTGTCGCGATCGAATCTCTCTGTAGCAAAACCGGTGATGTGGAGCTGGATTTCCAATCGGGAGGCAAGAGCACGGCCGGCTGGGAAACTTACCAGATAATTAACGCCAGTACGGATGAGGTTCGCGGACTTTTTGAGAAGCTGCCTTATTGTGCGGGCCAACCGGCAATCGATACTGGATATTGTGGAAATGTGGCAAACGGCGTCAACGCAACCGTGTTCAATCAGAATCTAAAACCGATGTTCAAGGCAGATCCATCGCGTTGCTATTTGATTCCGGTGATACCGAGCGGCGGTAACCTGAACCAGTGCCAAACCATCTCGGATTGGGCGAAATTTTGCCCCGCTCAAGGAAACAATACCGCCGACGCATTCCCTAGCCAAGGCGTGCTTAAAGGACGTGTCACTTGCGGCCAAAGTCCGTGGACGTCGAGGGACAGTCAATGTTACGCCCAGCGCCTGGTCCGCGATAAAACATCGGGGATGTGAAGTACACTACGCGAACTTACGTGATGGCTGTCCCGGCTCGGTAACGGTTTGTCGCAACTGCACTTCGCTGTGACTACTAGAAGGACAATCTCTCACAGTCGTCTATGAGCTGATCAAAGTACGTCTTCCCGCCTCAGCGACGCAGCAATTAACATAGGGCGATCATTTCTTCTGCTTGGCTTTTTCCAATGCAATAGCGAACAGCCCTGTCGGCTGCGCTTGGCGGCCTGCTTGGCTGCTGGATAGCCCTGGCCGTTTGTCTCGCTGGCTGGGTGCCGTATTCGCTTCCGGACGCGCTTGGTTCGAACGTAGCGTATCGCTGGGGGCGTCGGTGAGTCGCATGGTCAAGGCAATGCGCTGGCGTTTCAGGTCGACTTCCATGACGCGCACCTTGACAATTTGGCCTGGCCTGACAACCTCGTGAGGATCTTTAACGAATTTGTTCGCCAGCGCGGAGACATGGACCAAGCCGTCCTGGTGCACGCCGATGTCGACGAAAGCGCCGAAGGCGGCGACGTTGGTAACGACGCCTTCGAGAATCATGCCGGCTTGTAAATCGGCCATCGTCTCGACGCCTTCCTGAAAGTTCGCGGTTTTGAATTCCGGACGCGGATCGCGGCCGGGTTTTTCCAGTTCTGCCAAAATATCTCTGACTGTCGGCACGCCGAACTTTTCGTCGGTAAACTGTTCAGGTTGGAGTTCTTTCAATACTGCGCTTCGGCCCATCACTTCGCCAATGCCTTTGCCGACGCGCGCCAAAATCCGCTCAACGACGGGATAGGCTTCCGGATGAACCGCGGAACGATCGAGCGGATTGTCACCATCATTGATGCGCAGAAAGCCGGCGGCTTGCTCGAAGGTCTTCTCGCCCAGACGCGGCACTTTGGTGAGCGACTTGCGATTGCGGAACGGGCCATTGCCATTGCGGAACTCGACGATATTCTTGGCGAGCAGACTGTTGAGCCCTGACACGCGGGTGAGCAGCGGCACCGATGCGGTATTGAGATCGACACCGACGGCGTTGACGCAATCCTCGACGGTAGCGTCGAGGTTGCGCGCCAGCGCACGCTGATTGACGTCGTGTTGGTACTGGCCAACGCCGATCGCTTTAGGATCGATCTTGACCAACTCGGCGAGCGGATCTTGCAAGCGGCGGGCGATCGACACCGCGCCGCGCAGGCTGACGTCGAGTTCGGGAAATTCCGCGGCGGCGAATGCAGAGGCTGAATAGACCGAGGCGCCAGCTTCGCTGACGACGATTTTATTGATTTTGCGTTCCGGCATTTTCGCGGCGATTAGCTTGATCACTTCGGCGGCCAACTTGTCGGTTTCGCGGCTAGCGGTGCCGTTACCGATGGAAATCAATTCGACGTTATGCTGCACCGTCAGGCGCGCCAAGGTCGCCAGTGAACCCTCCCACTCATTGCGCGGCTGGTGCGGGTAAATGGTTGCCGTTTCCAGGAGCTTGCCCGTAGCATCGACGACGGCGACTTTGCAGCCCGTGCGAATGCCGGGATCGAGGCCGAGCACCGCTTTCGGTCCCGCCGGAGCGGCGAGCAGGAGTTCGTGCAAGTTGCGGCCAAATATTTTGATCGCTTCGGCTTCGGCGGCTTCGCGCAACTGCATCAACAGTTCGGTGCTGATGTGCGGGTGCGCTTTGACGCGCCAAGTCCAATTGCATACGTCAGCGAGCCACTTGTCGGCGCGGCGGCCGCGATCTGCAATGCCAAAATGACCGGCGATCATGGCCACGCAGGGGTGCGGCACCAGAATTTCGTGTTTTTCGTCGAGAGTGAGATCGATGGCTAAAACACCCAAGCTTTGCCCTCGAAATAGCGCTAACGCCCGGTGCGATGGGATGGAGCGAATGTTTTCGCAGTAGGTGTAATAATCGCGAAATTTTTCCTCTTCGGCCATTTCCTTGTCTTTCATCACCTTTGAAGTGACGACGCCTTGTTCCCACATCCGCGCGCGCAATTTGGCGAGCAAATCGGCGGTCTCAGCAAAACGCTCCGACAAAATATCGCGGGCGCCTTCGAGGGCGGCTTTAATGTCGGGCACGCCGTTCTCGGCCGCATCGTTGACATACTTCGCCGCTTCTTCTTGCGGGTCGAGGTTGGAATCGCCGAGTAGCGCGTCGGCCAACGGCTCGAGACCAGCTTCGCGGGCGATTTGAGCCTTGCTGCGGCGCTTGGGTTTGTAGGGCAAATAGA
>DATLCH010000261.1:0-3505 GCA_035526465.1 Candidatus Limnocylindrales bacterium
AACCGTGGCCATGGATAAACTAATCATCGGCGCCTATGAAACTTCTCTGGCTAACGACGAGCTGCTGGTCGGTGTCGAGATTCCTGTGTTAAGCAAAAGCCAACGTGCCGCGTATCTGAAATTCCAGCTAAAGGAACGGCCCACTTTGGGATTGGCCCTGGTCCTGGAACTCGAAGGCGAAAATATCAAAACAGCTTCCGCCGTGGTCGGCAGCGTCAGTGCGGCGCCTACTCGATCTTCCAAGGCTAACGACTTACTTACCGGTGCCCGAGCGCAAGTAGAAAAACAACTCGGCGATGCCGCGGAAGCTTTGGCTCAAGCCGCCGATCCGGTCGACGACCTCGAAGGCGGTGCCGACTACAAGCGCCACTTGATCGGCGTGTTCCTGCGGCGCGCTTTCACCAAAGCGCTGTCCTAACCCGTCTCCCGCTACTGCCAACGCGTCAAAGCCGGCGGTAGCAAATAGCAGCTTGTGCAGCCGTCCAACTTTATACGCTGCGATTTACCTTCCGCGCCCATGGCCCGGTCGCCAGTGTCGCGTGCATCGTTAAATTTTCACTGGTGAAAAATAGTTCGTGCTCCGGCTCGTGCTTGATTCCACGCGCGCGCCTGGGCTAGTGTCGGCACAAAGCGCGTCGCTGTATCGAGTTGAATTTGCCTAAGCATCAGGAGAAAACCATGGCCGGAGAAAAAACCATCGGCGATATCACCTTTCGCATACGTCACACGATGATGCTGGTCAGCGATCTCGATCGCAGCATCGATTTTTATACCAGGCTGTTAGGCATGGACGTGCAGCGCCTGCGCCCTTCGCCTGACAAGAACGAGCGCGTGGGCTATCTCGGTTACGGCACGGAAGACGAATATCCCGGTTTGGAACTGATCGAAACCGGCGGGCCGGGCCATGTGCCGGCAATGCCCAAGTGGTACGGTCACGTGGCGCTGTACGTTTCCGATCTCTATAAGTTGAGCGAAAAGTTAAAAGCGGCCGGCGTGAAGTTCACCCTGGGACCGCAGCCCAATCGTCCCGGCAGCCAAGATCACGTTGCCTTCATCCAGGACCCCGACGGCTATCTTCTCGAGTTAACCGAGCGCCATTCGAAGAGCGGCGCGCCCCTTGGTTAGAGGAGTTTGCCAGCCGCTCAGCGCACAAACAAAGCGCGATATTGTCGGCTGTAATCGTCGAGTTTCTCGGCTAGCTGCACACGGCTGGGAATCATTTTAAGATGACTGGGATAACCCTCGGGTCTAAGACCAGGCAGCGCCGGCTCGCGGCCGCGCTTTAGAAAGACCCTCTGCCCTTCGTCAGATAGCGCAAAGTCGATGAACAAACGCGCTGCGCCGGAGTGCGGCGCTTTTTCGACGATACTGATTGGATGAAGCGCGACGATCGCCGGCTCCAACCCGAGCCAATCGACCGGCGCGCCCTGTTTTTTCATCAGATACGGCCGGTACCAATAAGCGACGATCTGCAAGTCAAATTCGCCGGCACTCATCAGTTGGGTGATCAGCGAGCGGCCGCTGCGAATGGCGACTTCTTGCTTCGCAAGCGCTTGCATGAACTCCACGCCTTTCCTCTCGCCCATAAAATGGAGCATGTTGGCAAACCAGCGATCTTCGTTCTGATCAAGCACCATGCGACCCTTCCAGCGCGGATGGAGCAAATCCTCCCAGCGTTTCGGCAGCTCCTCGCGTTTCACTCGGTTGGTGTTGTACGCTGTAACGATTAAGTTGTCGTAGAGATCGGTCCAGTAACCGGCGGGGTCTTTGAACCCTTCGGGATAGACTACGGCACTGGGCGATTTGTATGGCTGGAGAAAGCCCTTTTTCTGCATCTGGTAGGTTTCGAATTCACCGACGCTGACGACGTCGGCAACGTAGGTGCTGGTCTGCCGCTCGATGTTCATGCGGCTAAAGATTCTGTCATGGGTGGAGCGAAAGATGTCGGTCTTGATGAAGGGATACTTGGCCTCGAAAGCGCCGGTGAGCGCGCGGGCGAACTCGGTCTCAACCGATGTGTAGAAAATCATTTTAGCTTCTTTGCGCGCGGCTTCGACGAGCAACCGCTGCGCATCCGCGTCGGCGCCGTGGCTGGGTGCGCTTAGACTTAGGAAAAAACTAATTGCCGCAATCAGTACTGTCATCATATTCAATTGCCTCCAGCATTCACGATGCACTTTTACGCGAAGCGGCTCTCACCACTACATAAATCGATTTCGATGGCCCGGTGCCATAAAAAATAGGCGCCACAAAAAAACTCAGCTGTTAGCGAGGACGAATCTTCGCCATCTGCTGCGCCAACGTCGGCCAATCGCCGTAACGTCCGACGTTCACATGATCGGTGCTGGTGCGATTCCACGGACAGTCGATTAACGCCACGGGAACCTGCATGCGAGTCGCGAGGAATTGCGCCATCGGCAAGGAATCTTCCACCGCCCAACAGTATTCCCGTTGGGCTAACTCGTCGAGATGTATCGCAACAGTATTTTCCGTCGCAAAACGTGAATACTTGTCGACCATGCTGAAGGATTCGTATGGCACGCGATAGCGCGACAGCCACTCTAAAGAAGACTCGTAAGAATCCGGCGGCCGGCCGGTCACAATAGCGATCTCGTAACCGTCAGCCGCCCATTGGTGAAGAGTCGAGATTGCGCCGTCAATCGGAGCTATCTGTAAAAGCTCATCCGTTCGATGGATGATACGATATAACTCCTCGGCCTGCGCTGGCCGGAGGCCGCAAGACAAACCCACGTCGAAGTCGGTCAGTTGGTCGTAAGCGATCCGTTTGTTGAATTCACGCTCGATAATAAATAAAAAATGGCGCGCGGTTTCGCACAATACGTCGTCAAGATCGACGTAGATGGTTTTCGAGCTCATGATTCTTCAGTGCGATTCGCGATTAGCAATTCGAGGTTTCCCGCAGGATTGTCGACCGTAATTCTGGCGTTGCGCAAGAACACTCGGCCGAGAATGCCGATAACATCGGCACGATGCTCGAAACTTTTCTCGCGCAACGATGGCACACCTGTACACTCGAGCACGGTGGAATACACCGTCTGATTGCCCGCTGCATCGACCGCCGGCAGCGATACCCGCCCCAGGTAAAGTTGTAGCGTGCCATAACCGTGAATGCCGTGCACCGACTTTGTCCCTCGCGGCGAGAGTGCTAACGTCTCGGCCACAGCAAGATCGATCATCGCGCCGTAAGCGCCGGTGTCGATAAGAAACTCGCCTCTGATCTCGCGGCCCAACTGGTCGTGCTCCCGGCTCCAACTGCCGCGCACCAGCGGCCCGGCCTCGATGAGCCTCTCAGGGGTGCTGTCGATCCTGATTATGTACTTATCCATCACGCTCACGAAAGCAGCCGCATCAGCGCTTGGAAACGAAATGACTGTCGCGAACCGAAAACCGTAACAGCTCATCCTTCCACTTGCCGGCATAATCGACACCGATGCGCGGGGTGGCGTCGAACTCGGGCGTCGCTTCACCGCGGTCTTCGAGATAA
>DATLCH010000267.1:0-6649 GCA_035526465.1 Candidatus Limnocylindrales bacterium
CCAAGGCGTCGACTGGGGTGTGGTCTCGGGTTTGGTGAATAATCGCGTCGTCATCTCCGTGCGCAATGTCGGGTATGTGAAAAGCGCCGGCGAAATCATGAAAAAACTTTACGACGACATTGGCAGTGCCGGCGGTCACCGCGCCATGGCCAAAGCCGTCGTGCCACTCGACCGTTTCAAAGATCGTTTTGGCGAAGTCAGCGAGAAAGTTATCCGTGAGGCGATGCTGCCGCTGATCATCGATCGCGATCAGATCGAGCTTACGCTGCGCTAAAAATTTTTTACGTCCGTATGGCAATTGTTTACGTAGAGTTCCCACAATCGCTATCCTGCCGAGCTTCACTGCTTCGAATCAGCGTTTCCTCAAACAATTGACAAGCCGACCCGCACCGCGATAGGTTCAACCGAGTTGACGGCGGGAGTTGCGGAGGGCGTTATGGAATGCATCAATTTGGAACAAAAGATCGACAATGCGCGGGCGCAGAAAATCAAGAACAACCATTTTTTCGGCACCGACAATTTCCGCTCGTGGATGCTTTACTTCGAACCGGGCGATGACACGCCGATGCACTTTCATCAGAACTCGGAAACATTTTTGGTCGTTCAAGGCGAATGTGCGATTAAAGATATCAACGGCGGTGAGCGCGTCGTGAAAAAGAACGACATCGTGTTCTTTGCCGCCAAGGAATATTATCAACTAGTCAACAAAGGCAGCGAGCCGTTGGTGCTCTACGGCAATCGGGCCGAACCGTTTGGCATCGGAATTACACGAGCGGAAACAGCAAAAAAGTGAGCTAAAACCAATCCAGGAGGATACTATGCCTAAGATTCGTCATCTCGCAATCCGTACCGAAGATACCGGCAAACTCGCGACCTTTTACATGGACGTTTTTGAAATGCAGATGCTGCACAAGGACAAGCAGGAAGGCGGCGCGATTTATCTGACCGATGGTTATTTCAATCTGGCAATCCTGCCCAACCATGAACAGCAATCGCCCAATGGGCTTTACCACTTCGGCTTCGAAGTGGAGAACGGCGAGAAGATCGTCGAGCGGTTACAGAAAGTCAATCCCAATAAGCTCCCCAAACAGCGCCCCAACGGCCGCCCCTACGCGGAAACCCGCTGTTCGGATATTGACGGCAACTATTTCGATATTTCCGAGCATGGCTTTCTGAACGTCGAGCCCGTGGGCGAGAAGAAGCCCGAATAATTCGCCAAAAATGATTCGTCGCGGTCATAACAACCGCCATTACCAATCGATCGTAGCATTGGCAGTGGCGGTTTTGTTTTTTGCGCTGCCGGCAGCGGCGCAGATCAAGTCCAATTTCGCCTCGAGTGTCACGAGCGAGAGCATGACGCCGATGTGGGTGGCGCGCGAGCGCGGCCTTTTTAAAAAGCATGGTCTCGACATGCAGTACGTCGTCATCCCGCGCTCGCCGCTGGCGGTGGCCGCGCTGGTCGCCGGTGAAATAGATGCAGCCATCATCGGTCCGGGTCACCTGATCAACTCGGCCAGCACCGGTTCCGACCTCATCGGCATCGCCAATTTTTTTCAGAAACTTGATTATCGCTTAGTGGCTCGCCCCGAGATCAAGAAGCTCGACGATTTCCGCGGCAAACGGGTGGCGATCAGTGGCCCGGGCGCAACTTCGCATCTGGTTACCATGCTGGCGTTTCAGGGCATGAATTTGGATCCGGTGCAGGCCAAAATCATACTGCTGACGATCCCCGGCACCGAACTCAATCGGCGCTTGGCGATGGAGAGCGGCGCCATCGAAGCGACCACTCTGCGCGGCGCGATCGGCGAACTGTACGGCCATAAAGGTTACAACGTGCTTTACAACTTGAGTGCGATGGGTGTGACTTTGCCGCAAAGCGTGTTGGTGACCAGCCGGCGCACCGCGACCGCCAAACCGCAGGTCGTCGATGCCTATCTCCGGGCCATGCTAGAGGCGATCGCGGTCACCATCGATCCGGCAAATAAAAGCAGCGTGATGCGTGCGATCATGACCAATTTGCGTTTGTCCAACCCTGCCGATGCCGAAGAAGCTTACAACGCCGTGGTTAATTCCATCGAGCGCGTGCCCTATTCGCATTTGGATAGCATGAAACGGCTGCATCAGTTGCTCATGCAGATCAATCCCAAGGTCGCCGATGTCCGGGTTGAAACGGTGATCGAAAATTCATTTATCAATAAGTTGGAAAGTTCCGGTTATATTCAGAGTGTGTACAAGAAGAATTAACTTGCGGCGGAAGGGACCAGAGCGTGAGAACTGAAAACATTCCAGTCGTAGTGGTCGGCGGCGGCAGCGCCGCATTCGAAGCCGCGGTGGCGGCCAAGCAGGCCGGCGCGCCGAAAGTCGTCATGCTCGAAAAAGCGCCGGAGCCGGAGTTTGGCGGCAACGCGCGCTATTCCCACACCGGTTTCCGCTGGGTGTTTTCCGGCGCGGATGAGATCCGCCAGTTTTTGCCGGAGGTCGACGACGCGCTGTTTGAGAAACTTAACTTGCCGGCCTATTCGAGCGAGCTGTTTCACGCCGACCTGCAGCGAGTCACGCGCGGCCGCATCGACCAGACCTTGGCGGACGTGCTGGTGAGCCAGTCCAACGCGGCGATTCACTGGATGCGCGAATTGGGCATCAAGTGGGAAATCGATAGCCATGTCGTCATCGACGGCCGTTATTATTTCGAACCGGGATTGGTGATCCATCCAGTCGGCGGCGTCGGCGGCGGCCTCGGCCAGCTCGGACAATGGCGCGAAATCGCCCTGCGCCTGGGCGTCGACCTGCGCTACGAATCGCGGGTAAAAGCGTTGCTCGGCAACGACCGCCATATCGAAGGCATCGTGGTCTCCGATCCCATTGAGGAATACGAAATCAAAAGCAGCTCGGTCATTCTCTGCGCTGGCGGTTTTCAGGCCAATCCGGAAATGCGCGCGCGTTATCTCGGAGCCAATGCCGATCTGATGAAAGTGCGCGGCAGCCGGCACGATACCGGCGAAGTTTTGATGATGACCTTAGCGATGGGCGCCAAGGCCGCCGGCCACTGGCAGGGCGCCCACGCGACGCCGATCGATTCGACTTATCCCGACGTCGAGATCGGCAGCAAAGCCAACCGCTACGGCTATCCCTACAGCATCACGGTCAATACCTTGGGGCAGCGCTTTTTCGACGAAGGCGAAGCGCGCCACTCGTACACCTACGCGAAAACCGGCTGGGCGGTACTGGGACAGCCCGGTGCGCTGGCGTACCAGATCTACGATCAGAAGACGATTCCGCTGCTCGGCACGCGTTACGAATTTTCGACACCTATTGAAGCGCAATCGATAGAAGAGCTGGCCGGCAAGATCGGCATCGAGCCCACCGTGCTCAAACATACCGTGACGGAATTCAATAATGCGGCGCGCAAGGACGTCGTCTTCGATGCAACTAAACTCGACGGCAAATGCACCGAAGGCATCACGCCGAAAAAATCAAATTGGGCGAATCCGATAGATAAGCCGCCTTACTGGGCGTTTTCGATCACCGGCGGCGTGACTTTCACTTTCGGCGGATTGCAGATCAACACCCAAGCCCAGGTGTTAAACACTTCCGGCAATCCGATCCGCGGCCTGTTCGCCTCGGGCGACATCGTCGGGCTGTTCTTTCACAATTATCCTTCGTGCACCGGACAGACCCGCAACGTAGTGTTCTCGCGCTTGGCGGGCCGGAATGCGGCGGCGCAGGGGCTTTAGTTTGCGGTCTGGGCGACGGCTAACCAATCTCATGCCAGCAAAAAAACAACGGGGCCGTGCATGCGCGGCCCCGTTTGAACCAACCTTCGACGAGCCGTGAAAGTTACGCGGCTTTCGATTCGATTTTCTTGTTTTCCTTTTGCTCGATTTGCACCGGGATCTTCCGGCCGGCGAGCTGTGGCGGGAGCGGTACAGTGACTTCGAGCACACCGTTTTCGTAGTGCGCGGCGATCTTGTCGGTCTCCACGCCTTGCGGCAGGGTCAGCGCGCGCTCGAACTTGCCATAGGAGGTCTCGCGGTATTCGGCATGGGTGTCCGCCGATTTACGTTCACCCGAAATCGTCAGCACATTGCCTTCGGCCTGGACCGAAAGGTTTCTCGGATCGACGCCCGGCAGATCGATGCGGACGACGTAGTTATTATCCTTACGGCAGGTTTCCAAACGCGGCATCCACCCGCCCGCGGGAGCCTCAGTGCGTCCGAAGAACCGACCGAACAGATCGTCGATGTCGCGGTGCCAATTGGACAATTCTTCCGACGGATTCCATCTCATCAATTCATTGAACATAACTGTTTCTCCTTTCGCTTAATAATAATTTCTGAAAAGAATTTAAGCAGCTCGGTGCATCTGTCAAGCCCGGGCGGCCATCGGCGGCCAGCGCTAGCGGCCTAATCGTTCCAGCGCTTCGAGGTGGTCGGTTTCCGCAGCCAGTATATCTTCCAACCGTATGACCAAGCCTTTGTCGCCGAATTCCGCTGCCTGTTCGATGCGCTTGGCATAGTTGGTTATGATTTTCCGTTCGGCTGCGATGTTCTCGTCTAACAGCTGGCGTGGCGCTGTCAATTCTCCCGGCGCGTTCGGACGGATGCGAACTTCGCCGCCCAACGCGACGATTTTATCCGCCAAGAATGTTGCGTGATCGAGTTCGCTTGGCAGTTCTTTTTTTATCATCTCGCGAAGCTCATGGCCGAGCATGCCGCGGCCCGCGGCAGCGTGATAGACGCTGCGCAGGATCGCTTCCAGCTCCAGGTTCAGGTCTTCGTTCAAACCGTTAATGAGCTCTTCGCGACTCATCGTGACGGAGTGGCCCACCACATGTATAACAGGCAGTTTGTAGCGCCGCTCGATGCGCCGAGGCTGATCAAGCGCTACCCATCGGGAGCGCTGCAGCGGCAATGTCGCGATCACGATGGAGTCGTAGGTCTCCTTGTGACGTTGCAGCTCGTCCTCGATCGCCTTCACAGGCGAAGGATCTCCCACTTCCGAGCGGATGACTTTCGCGCCGGCGCGTTCTAATTGCTCCTTGGCCGCCTGCGCCGTCTGTTTGGCGACCGCTGCGCTATCGCCCTCCTGCCAATCGAGGAGTTCTTCGGTCGGTGTAGCCGGCACGAGCAAGACAAACTCCGCATCTTTGTCTTTCTGTACGAGCTTCTGCACCGCGCTGGTTAATTCCGGACTGGATGCGGTCTGATTCGCTAGAACGAGATATCGTCTCATGTCGCACCTCCAGCAGAGTAAGATGGAGCCGACAATAGGATTAACGATAGATAAAAACAATCAACCAAGATGGCGACGCTGCCCGCAAAATCTACCGGATCGAAATCTCATCCTAAGCTCAGCCGCGCTAATTTGAGCTATTGCCAAAAAAGTCTCGGCGTTTAATCCGGCCGCCGGCGCAAAACTGTCCACAGCGCAAAAAGCCCCGCGAACATCAACGCCGCAGCGGAAGGCTCCGGCACTTTTAGGACCAAATCAAAACCGTATTGGAAAGTGCCGGGAGAGCTGTCCTGGAGCCAAAAGGTGTAACTGCCGGGACCGAGCGGGGGAGCGAAGCCGCTCGATCCGTTTGCCGGAATACCCATCGTCGGAAGAATGTTTATGTCTGTCGCCGTAGGACCATAGTGAATCCAGCCGAGAAGTCCGGCTGCGGTTGTCGTGTTGGTAAGTAACGTCACTTGCGGGCCGCTCTGCAGACCGAGGAAGCCGACGTTGCCGGCTTGTGTCCCTGCCAGTTCAATCAATGACACCAATAGTAGATCCGATGGTACGACGATGCTGAAGTAATCCCGGGTATTCGGTGCGGTGCTGCCCCCGGTGGTTCCACGTATAATGTTGGAACCTACCGCCACCGTTATTTCGGTCGGGCTCAACCCGCTGTCCGATAATTCGCCGTTGACGGCCTCGGAATAAAGGGTATCTGCATGGGCATTGGAAAACATTGTCACAACCAAGGCGATCGCTAACAGACTTTTCGAGCACAAACGCAACATTGTAGTTCCTCAGTTCTTAATTTGAGTTTCGAGTTTCGTAAAGCTCCACCAACTTCTGAATTATTCTTCGGCGAAATGCAATAATTTTGCGCTGTGTCCCGATGCGATCGTCGCGAAAGTTTGCGCGATCGTGTCAGCGAATGCCTAATGGGTAAATTTGAGTTTTCAGCTAGTCACAAAGTGCCATCCGCAAAGCCTGCGCGGATTGACAGCTCCAGGATCGATCCACTAGTGTCGGAATTATCCGAACGAAGGGGGCGTTACCATGAACAGCCAAACTAGCAAGCTCGTTATCGATTCCGACGCTCATGTCGTCGAGTGCGCGCATACGTGGGACTTCATGGACAAGTCCGAAGAGAAGTATCGTCCGATACCCTTGGAAGCGCGCGAAGAAGCCGGTGTGCGGCAACAGTTTTGGCTGGTCGATGGCAAGGTCCGCGGTTTTCGCTTCGCGGTCCTCTCGGACGAGCTCATGGCTCAGCGCCAACAACAGGCCGGCAGGAAGTTTGCCGAGCAGGCGGAGTCGCGTGAGCTGGCCAACGTCGATCTGCGTCTCGAGCACATGGATCAAACGCAAGTCGATATTCAGGTGTTGCACAACACCATGTTCATCGAGTCGTGCACCGACCGTCCAGCGGTCGACG